>JAUXGI010000068.1 GCA_030622295.1 Planctomycetota bacterium | reverse complement strand
GGCCGCGAAGCGGGCCAGCTCGTAGATTCGGGACTGTCCCCGGAGCCATTCGATCACTATTACCGTTGCTGACATCAAGAAACTTATGTCGGACCGCTCAAGTGGTAATCCGAAACTCTTGGACAGTTGGCCGACAGGGTGACAATTACCCGCCTCAGGCGGATGTCCATAATTTTTCAGGAGTGCACACAGATGTTTGCACAGATAGACGCAAGGTGGCTTCTCGACAGCCCTTTCCTGAAGTGGCTCCTTAACCTCCAGGATGCACGCCTGGGGGAAAACGTAGTGCTGGAGTTTCAGAACGCGCTGGATCCGTGGCTGCTGGTGCTCATACTCGCGCCGGTTATCTTCCTTGTGGGGCTGACATATTACAAGGAATCCCGCAACGCCGGCGCCGCATCCAAAAGCATAATGGCCGGCATGAGGGTGCTGGTGGTTCTGCTGGCGCTTATCATGTTCATGGAACCGGCGGTCAAGTCCGAGAACACGGACCGGTTTCGCAAGGTCGTACTCGTTATGGTCGACACCTCCGGCTCCATGAATACGGAGGACAGGAACCTTGACGATGATACCATCGAGGACATAGCCAGCGGGCTTCATCGCCTCCAGGACAAGAACATAGCCGAACTGAAACGCCTGGACTACGTCAAGGACTTCCTGACCAACCCGAACATAAAGTTCCTTGAACGCCTGGAGGAGAAGGGCACCGTCAAGATTGTCCTGTTCGACAGCAACATCAAATACGACGAGGTAGAGTTGTTCGAGCAGACCGAAGACCGCGAGTCCCGCAAGAAATTGAACACCGAGGCGATAAACGGTATCGAAGGCGGCGGAATCGAGACCAACATACCACGGGCAATCAGGGAAACGATAGCGAAAGCCGGCGCGGAAAGCGGGGGGCTGTCCAGTGTGGCCGGCATCATTATTATAAGCGACGGCCGCACCTCCGGAATAAGCGCCGATGACCTGAAATTCAACCGGGCGCTGGCGGACAAGGTCATAAACGAAATCGTGAGCGACCTTGAGTTTCCCATATACTGCGTCTGGGTCGGAAGCCCTGAGCCGCCGAAAAACCTCATGGCAAAGCGCATCGAAGGCCCCAGAAAAAGCACCAAGGACAGCAAGGTCAACATCGATGTCTACTTCAAGGCGGAAGGGTACCTGGAAGGCGGCGAGGTGACGGTGACCCTGGAGAAACTGGACCTGGACAAGAAAGACGGGAAGTGGGAGGTCTTCGAAACGAAGGAAGTCACGCTCTTGGAGCCGGAAGAAGGCAAGACCAGCAGGGAGATAAAGGTAAGGTTCGAATTCAAGCCGGAGAAAAAGGGCCGTTTCCAGTGGCGCGCGAAGGTGGAGCTGCTCCCCGATGAGGCGGACGATACCGACAACATGACCAAGCCGCCCCACAGGCTGGACGTCACCGACCGTCGGATAAAGGTGCTCTACGTCGAAGGCACGCCGCGCTGGGAGTACAGATACCTCAAGAACGTCCTCATCCGCAAGAAAGACGAGATGGTAGTCTGGTGCCTGCTGCTCAGCGCGGACCAGGAATTCCCGCAGGAGCATACCCAGGGCCGCTACATCGACAAGAACAAAGTGGAAAAGCCGATAGAACCGCTCAGAAAATTCCCCGACAAAGAAGGACTGATGGAATTCGACGTGATAATCTGGGGCGATGTCGACCCGTCGATAACCAGGTACGGCATGGGACCCGAGACCCTCAAGAACGTGCGTGACTTCATCGAAAGCGGCGGGGCGCCCGAAGGCGGCAAGGCCATCGGCGGCGGCGGCCTGATATGCATCCTGGGCGAAAACTTCTTCCCGCGCCTTTATGGAAAAGGAAGCGCCGGCTGGGAGTTGGGCCAGATGCTCCCGTTCACGATAACCGAACCCAAGACGCAGTTCTACAAAGACCGCACCCGGTCGTACAAGTTCAAACTGACCCGCGACGGCATAGACTCAGTGCTGTTCCGACAACAGGAAGACCCGCAGATGAATGAAAAGTACTGGGCGGGCTGGGAAGGCGAGGGCGGGACCGGTCTTCCCGGGTCGTTCTGGTTCTGGCCGATAGAGGACGACCCCTCCAGGAAGCAGGGCGCCAAGGTCTACGTGCGCCACGAAAAAGCCAGGCCCTCGGACGCCAAGGAAGACGACCCCAGTTATGCGCTCTTCTTCGAAAAGGACTACGGGATGGGCATCGTGTTTGTCTCAGCCATCGACGACACCTGGCGCTGGCGTTACGAGTACGGCGACGAACCGTACTTCGCCCCCTTCTGGCTGCGCATAGTCAAAAGGGTCGCGGAAAAACGCATACAGTCCGAAACGCATTACATGCTCGACGCCGACCGCGACGTCTACATCCTGGGCAAACACGACATCCACGTAGAGGTAAAACTCCTGGGCGAGGGCTTCAAGCCCATCGGAAAGGCTGAAATCACGGTCCGTTACCAGCGGCGGGGAGGCGAGCAGCACGAGCTGGTCCTGAAACTGGACAAAGAAGGAAGCGGCCGCTACGCGGGCGTCATACAGCGCCGTCAGATAGAACCCGGCGACTATGAAATCTGGCTGGAGGAGGCCGATACGCCCCTGGCGGAAAGCCGTGTCGACGACTTTTTCACCGTAAAAGTCGCAGACAAGGAAAGCGCCGACAGGACGGCGGATTCGTCGTTCCTCGAAGCGCTGGCGGCCAAGACGGGAACCCAGTACAAAGAGACTAGAACAGAAACCGACGACGGCGTGAAGGTTGAAACCGAGCGGCTCTATCCCATCTACGCCATGGGCGAAATCCCCGAAAAGATAGAAGGCGGCGACGTGCCGGTGATAGTGTCGGTCAGCCTCGTGCCGGTATGGGCATCCTGGCTGATGCTCTTCCTCGTTCTCATACTCCTGAGCGTGGAATGGATTGTCAGGAAGTTGCGCAGGTTAATATAGCGCAGCAGAGGCCGCCGCGCCGTCCCGAGGGGGTCAGACGCCACGAGCCTCTTCTCCGCGACAGAAACTAATTTGAACCTTTTCCAGCCCGTCCTGTTATATATACAGGCGGTGTGACCGTTCAGGTGACGGCTATGGCGACCCGGAAACAAACCCGGCGCTTGCCGAAGAGAAAATTCTCGGCTGATGCGCGGCGCGACATAGAACTGATGCTGCGGGTCAAGCAGGGCGACATGGACGCCTTCGAGCGGATTTACGAGGCCTACAAGCGCCCCATCGGCAGCTTCTTCTATCACCTGGTGTGGGAGCAATCGCTGGCCGAGGATTTCCTGCAGGAGGTCTTTCTGAGACTGTGGCGCTGTGCGCCCGGCTATCAGCCGACCGGCAAGTTCTCAACGTTCATCTTTCAGATAGCGAAGAACTTCTGGCTGAACGAGCGGCTCAAGCGCATGCACGGCCCCAAACTGTCCCTCGATGCGCCGGTGCGGGGCAAAGACGACGAGTACAGAATGGAGGTGGCCGGCAATACCGCCACGCCCAGCACGCTCCTTGCCAACGCCGAGATGAGGGCCCGCGTGCAGGAGGCAGTTGAACGTCTGCCGGAAAAACAGCGCATCACTTTCGTGCTGAGCGAATTCCAGGGAATGAAATACGAGGACATCAGCGAGGTGCTGGAAGTGCCCGTAGGCACGGTCAAGTCGAGAATGGTCAGCGCGGAGCGGTTTCTGCGCGAGAAGTTGCGAAAATACTACGACGAATACCGCTGATTACGCAGGACGGCAAAAACCTGAGAGGCAGGCGACGAACTTGGCGAGCAAACCGGACATAACCTGCAACAGCGCCCTGGACCACCTGGTGGCATACGTCCAGGACGAACTGGGCGACGCGGAACTGGCGCGCAAGATCGGGGCCCACATAGCGGAGTGCGAAGTGTGCCGCCGGCAGGTGGCCGGAATCAGCAAGACATTCCAGATGGCCCGCGAGACCTGCCACGGCTTTGTCCCCTCGGAGCAGGTGTGGCAGGAGTTGGTCGAAAGGCTGCACGCCCTTGGGCCGCCCTCCGGGGCGGGCGCGGTCCACGAAGTCGGGGCGCGTCTCGCGCAGGAGTCGCCCTCCCCTCCGTCCGTAAGCGCACCGGTGCCCGAAGCCCCGGTCGTGCCGCGCAAGCGCCGAATGATTGCCGCGGTCATCACCGTCGCGGCCCTCGTGGTGGTAGTTGCAGCGGCGGCCCTGTGGCTGAGCATGACGGGCTTCAAGGTCATCCTGAAAAACGGCGACGATGTCTTCACGCTTGCCCCTGACGGCGACCAGTGGGCGGCGATAGAGCCGGGGCGTTCCATGCAGGTAGGCTCTCGCGTGAAAACCGCCCCATCCGCCTCGCTTACCGCCGTGCTCCACTACCCGAACGACAGCACGCTCGGGATGTCCCCGGACACGGAACTGGAACTGGTCGCGGAAAATGCGATAAGGCTGGATTACGGCGAGGTGACCGCCGACATAACGCCCGCCGGTGTGGGCTTTGTGGTGCAGACGAAGTTCGGCGACCTCGAGGCGATAGGCACGCGGTTCACGGTCAGCGTGTCAAGGGAAGACCTGTGCACGCGGCTTGAGGTCCACGAAGGGAGAGTGCGTTTCAGAAAAGACGGGGTGGAGCGGATGGTCGAGGCCGGCTACCGGTGCCGGGCAAGCAAGAATATGCCGCCCGGTGAGCCAAAGGCGGTGGCCAGGGCAGCGGTCGATGACTTCCTTACGTCGGAAAACCTGAAGGTTATGCTGAGCGTCCACGACGGCGTAAAATACGTCGGCGAGATGGGCCTGGAGACGCCGCGCATCCCCTCGGATGCGCCGCTCAGGGTCCGGTTTGAAGTAAGGAATATCGCGGACGCAGAACTGTCCCTGCCCACGGGGCGAACCGGCGGCAACATGATACTGCTGAACAGGGAGGGCCTGCGTTTGCCGCTGGACGTTACGACCAGCGGCAGGATGCTCCAAGACCGCCCCTCTACGAAGGTCGAAGACAAACGGGTCCGCATCGCACCGGGGGAAACATATCAATTCGAGTACGAGATACCCCTTGAGCGAATGAGGATGTTCAAGGGCGGAAAGTATTACATATTCGGTCATTACTGTATGGTTATGAGCCGGAAGATTGCCGTCGAAGTCAAGTGAGTCTGCATGTATGATTCTGACGAAAGGACCGTTGCCATGAATCTATCCCCACAAACGCAAAGCAAACTGGTGGGCCTCAGATCGAAGGTAAAGTTGCTGTTTTTCATCGAAGGTCTATCCATTGCTCTGCTGGTATTGTGCGGCGCCATCCTTGTGACACTGGGGTTGGACTATGTGCTGAGGGGGCCCGCGCTCTTCAGGCTGGTCATCAACCTCATCGTGCTGGGAATAATCGGCTACTGCGCCTATCGCTTTCTGATATACCCGCTCATGGTCACAATGAACGAAGACGACATGGCGCTGTGCGTGGAGAAGGGCTATCCCGGCCTGAAGGACAGCCTCATCAGTTCACTGCAACTGGCGCGCAGATACGACCCTTCCGATACGTTCAATTCCAGCGCTATGGTGAGGGCGCTTCTGGCGCAGACCGAGCAGGCTACAGCCAGGATGGGTTTCGGCCGCGTGGCGGGCCCGTCCGCCGGCACAAAGGGGTTCTTTGCCGGCGCCCTGCTGGCGATAGCGGTCGTCGTGGTGGGTTTCGCGTCCGTGCCGCAGATGTGGGACATGTTTGTCGACCGCATTGTTCTGCTGGCCGACGTGCCGTATCCGGAACCGTGGACGCTCAAGGTCAAGGGTTTCGACGGCAAGTCGATGTACGTCCCCAGTCATTACGACGTGAGGCTGGAAATACAAGGCAAACACCACAGCGACGAGGAAGGGAAGGAACTGAACGCCCTGCGTATAGATTACTGGGTCATGGAGAACGGCAGGCGCAGACTCAGAAGCAAGGAATGCATCCCCGACGAACGAGAGAAAAACCGCTTCTACATTGATATCCCTCGCGTCAAGAGCGACGTGGAATTCGTTATCAAGGGCTTTCGCGTTCAGGACTTCAAGGGCAAGATAACGGTTGTGCCGCGTCCGGAAATCCTGGCTATAAAGTGCGTGGTCAATCCGCCCAGGTACACACAGAGGCCGACCATCTGGGACGTTGCGGTCGAAGACCTTAACGTTCTGCGTGGAAGCGAGGTGGACATCAGAGTAAAGACCAGCCGGCCTGTCAGTGAAGCAAACATCGTGCTGACAAGGGGCAAGAAATCCCTGAAGAGAGTCCCGCTGAAGCCGCTGCCGCCGGAACCCGGCAGGTCGGATGACCGCAACACCAGTCTCAGGGGCACCTTCTTTGCGGAGGGCACCAGCACGTTCAAGATAGTCGTTCAG
>JAUXGI010000350.1 GCA_030622295.1 Planctomycetota bacterium | reverse complement strand
CTCCTCAGCCCCTCCTTCGTCGGGATAAACTCCTGACCCCCTCGCCGATCCGCCTGAGGCGGATAGATTGTTGACTGTCCCCTCGCGGAACTTCGAGACGATGTGAAAATCCAGTATTTTTACATGCTCCCGTCATTCGAGCGGACTGGCTCGAATGCTGGATTTCTGTTATAGTGAATGCGCGGCGATTTGCCATGACGGCGTTACCCGGGCGTGTCTGAGCCCATGCCGGTAGCGCCGGACCGGGGTGATATGTCAAGAGCACGCCATAAAACCAAAAGGAAAGAAAGCGCCTCCCTGAAGTGCGGCGACCGTCCGTTTGCCATGCCGTGGAAGGGCCGGCACGTCCTGCTTGCGTGCGCGGTTATAGCGGCTGTGGCGGCGGCCGCATACGGCGGTTCGTTCACGGGGAAATTGTTTTTCGACAACAAGCCGATTATTGTCGATAATGAAATGCTGAAACAGGACGGCATGACCGGCAAGATATTCTCCAGCAACTACTGGGAGCCGCTGGAATCCGACCTGTACCGCCCGCTCACAATCTACACCTATTACGTCAATTACAAGGTCTGGGGCTGGGGAGACAAACCCGAAGGTTACCACGTCTGCAACCTCGTGCTGCACGTGCTCAACGGGCTGCTCGTCTTTTTCCTCCTCTCGAAGTTGACCGGGCGGATTCTCATCGGCGCATTCTCCGCGCTGCTCTTTGTCACGCACCCCATAGCGACGGAGGCTGTCACGAACGTGGTCGGACGTGCGGATTTGCTCGCGATGTTCTTTGTCCTGGGCGCGTTTCTGACGCACATCACCGGCAGCACGACGTCCGCCTCAAGGAGGCTGTGGTTCTACGCCGGGGGGGCGCTTCTCCTGGCGCTCGGACTGCTGAGCAAGGAAAACGCCGTCGTCGCCGTCGCGGTTTTCCTTGCCTTCGATGTGATACTTCTATGGCCGAAAATCCGCGCGGAGGGGAAAAACCGCGCGATTCTGCCCTGGCTGCTGAGACGCCTTTATACCTGCCATATCTTCTATATCGTAATCATCGGCGGGTGGTTTCTCGTCCGGCACCTGGTCCTCAGCCCCCTGCCTTCGGTCGTGTCCGGCTTCATAGAAAGCCCGCTGCTGTACGTGCCGTTCTTTCAGCGGCAGGCGACCGCCGTCGCCATGCTCGGCCTCTACCTCTTTCGCCTGTTGTGGCCGGTTACACTCTCGGCGGACTACTCGTATAATGCGATACCGTTCGTGACCTCGCCGACAGATGCGAGGTTCCTCGGCTCTCTTGCCGCTCTCCTGGTCGTGCTGGCGGCGAGTGTGATACTATGGGAGGAATCCCCTGTCGCCGCCTTCTTCATCTGGTTCTTCTTCATCGCCATCGCGCCCGTCAGCAACGTCTTCGTAGTGATAGGCACCATAGGCGCGGAACGCCTGCTCTACATGCCTTCCCTGGCCTGGTCTGTCTGTCTGGCGCTCGGCGTTTTCTGGATTGGGCAGCGGGCGCTGCGTAAAGGTTTACCTGCCGGCGAGGATTCACTGAAGTCATATACCGGTGCGCGGACGTTAATCCCGGCCGCCGTGCTGCTGTGCCTGGCGGGGCTTTACGGGTACAGGACCTTTGAGCGGAACAAGGACTGGGACAACAAGGCCGCCTTCTGGACCGCCACGTACAAGGCAAGCCCCGACAGCGTGAAGGCAATCGACGGCTACGCACAGGCGCTTCGCGAAAACGACCCGCGCAAGGGCATTGAATTGCTTGAACGCGGCTTCGGGATTAGCGACGAGTACCTGCAGGCCTATCTCGCCTATTCCGCACTTTGCATGGATATCGGAGCGTCTCTCGCAGAAAGGGGAGACATGGAGGAAGCCCGCAAAATATACCTGCAGGCCTACGAGCGGCTGGAGCGCTATCGCAACCTGGACAGCGAGCACCTGAGGGAAATGAAACGCCGACTGGTCGCGATGGGCGAGGACGTCGGCAAACTCGCCGTCTCCGGCCTGGACAAGATAGCCTTTGCCCAGGGCAGCGTGTGCGAACTGCTCGCGGGCACCTACCCGTCAGGCGACAAAAAGGCGGAATATCTGCGAAAAGCAACAACCCATTATCGCGAGGCGGTGCTAAAGGACCCCAAAGACTGGAACAGGCACCTGAGGCTGGGGAATGTCCATCTTGAAATGGCCCGGACGCTGCCTCGCGGGAGCACGGAAAGGCAGGAGATGCTCGACCTTGCCGCAGTTTCATTTGTCAGGGCGATTATTATCTCGGATCGCGCAGACGCCGCATGGCGAAGACTGGGTACGGTCTACCAGGTAATGGGGCTGAGTCCATTTGATTACATCGACAGCCCGGAAACCAACAGGGAAAGTCGGATCGTAG
>JAUXGI010000239.1 GCA_030622295.1 Planctomycetota bacterium | reverse complement strand
TTGTAGGTATAGTCCACGGGGGCCTTTCGTGCCTCGCGCACCTTGCTGAAATACACGGCCAGGTTTGACGCGTCGAGCAGCGCGTCGAGAGAAAGCGTCTTGCCACGGGGCAGTTGCACGATCACATGCGAGCCCGTCCGGTGCTGTATATGCATCCAGATGTCGTTCCCGCGGGCGACCTGCATGGTCAACTTGTCGTTCTCGGCGTTGTTCCTGCCCACAAGGATGCTGAATCCATCCCTGGAAGAAAACTGAATCCCCGGCAAGCGGGGCTTCTTCTGCTTCTGCTTCTGAGGCTGCGGACGCTTGCGGCCGGAAAACTCCGTGATGTCTTCCTCGCGGAGTTCACCCTTCTCCGCCTTCTTCAGTGCCGACTCCGCGCTCGTCAATTCCCGGCGCACACGGTGAAGGCGCTCTTCCATAATCGGAAGCGCCGCTTTCATCTTCCTGGCCCGCTTGAAGCGGCGCTTCATGTTCTCCACGGGCGACAGGCTCTCATCCAGACCAATCACCGCCTGCCCGTCCAAGTAGATGTCATCCAGGGCGACTTCAGTTGCACGCGGGGGTATCTTGTCGAGGTTTGCCTTGAGGATTTCACCCAGTTGATACTCCCGCTCATACGCAGTGTATTCCCGATGCTCCTTCTCCATAGCCTCGATTTTCCGCTGCAACTTTTTCCGGACGCCGCGCAGCCTGTCCACAATGCGCCGGCGCTGCTCTTCAGCGGTGCGCTCTTTCCCCAGCGTCTCATATTCCGCCTCCAGCACGCGGCTCAGCGGGTACTTGCCCTCATCAAACTTCTCAAGAGAAAACCTCTCCCCCAAGGTCTGCGCCTTCGAAACAGCGGGCGGCGGGGGCAGTTGATAAAGGTCGCCCGACTTCAACTTCCGGCGACCGGCGAAATTCGACCGGTGCGCGGCCTTAATCCTGCCCGTGGAATCGAGCAGACAGGCATTGCTTACCGGCCCCATCAACTCCACGACCAGTCGTGTCGCAACTGCGTCCGGCGCTTGTTCGGGGACAAAACGAGCCTCGATGATGCGGTCGGCGTTCACCTGGGCTATCTCGCGGAGAATTGTGCCGTGAAGGTCGCCGGCAAGCACGGAAAAGAAATGTTGCAGGCCCTTGATTCGGGGCAGATGCCTGGAAACCAGATGCAGCCGCGACCCCCACCATTCCATTGAGAACAGCACCTTGTGACGTGTTCCGCCCTGCTCCAGCAGCAGGACAATCACATCACGCGAAGGCTGGAACAAAGACACAAACCTGCCGCCTTCCACGGCCGGACGAATCTCTTCCAGCACTTCGCCAATCTGAACTGCATTCAGCGTCATCGCTGCCCCCTGAAACGGCTCCGACAGAATGCCAGTATAACAAATTGGGCCGGTCGCATAAAGCAAACAACGCCTTAATACCTATAGGGGGTCTGACCCCTTTGAAGTATTATTAGCGGGGGGGTCTCGGATGCTCACGCTCTCGTTCACTTCGTTGACTTTGGGTGAAATACCTGCTAGAATCCGGCGCTTTCGTTAACGAGACCGTCTTGGAGCGATACAGTCCTATGAAGATAATCGACCCGCACATTCACACCATGGCCCGGACGACCGACGACTTGGAGCGCATGGGCACGGCGGGCATCGTGGCCGTCGTCGAGCCCGCCTTCTGGCTTGGCAGCGACCGGCAGCACGCTGAGAGTTTCTTCGACTACTTCCGCCACATCGAGGGTTTTGAAGCACAGCGGGTCGCCGGCTTCGGCATCAGGCATTACTGCACCATCGGCGTCAACCCGAAGGAAGCCGAGGATGTCGGCATGGCGAGAGCGGTGGTTGAGAGGATGGACGAGTTCATCGCGCTGCCTACTGCACTGGGCGTGGGTGAAATAGGTTTCAACAACATCACGCCGAACGAGGAGAAGGTGCTTCGCATGCAACTGGATGTCGCCAAACGCCTGGACGTGCCGGTGATTATCCATACCCCGCACTTCAATAAACTGGAAGGCGCCAGGCGCATCCTCGCCATAATCGAGGAGATGGGCCTGAACGGGCGGCGCATCGACCTGGACCACAACACCGAGGACACCATAGCCGAGACAAAGAAGCACGACGTCTGGGCCGGATTCACCATCTACCCCACAACGAAGTTGACTCCCGCGCGCACCGTTGCTATCCTTAAGGAGTACGGGGTGGAGCGCATGTTGATAAACAGCAGCGCGGACTGGGGGCCGTCGGACCCGCTGGCCGTACCAAAGACCGCCGCGCTTATGCGCAGAGAAGGATTCTCCGAAGAGGACATCAGGAAGGTCGTCTTCGACAACCCGGTGGAGTTTTTCGGCCAGTCGCCGAAGTTCGAAGTAGACCTGAGACCGGAGACCGGATAATCTCAGGAAACTGCTCATTTGTCATGAATCCCCACTTGGGGTGTTGTTTTTTGTGAGAGGGGAAGCGATGAGCCGAGAGCAAGAATACAAGTGCCCCGGCGAAGTGTACACGATAAGTGCGGTCGTGTGCAGGGAAAGGCAGAGACGCGGCTGGGGCAAGTGCCGCGTATGCCAGCACGCCACGCTGGAGGACGTTATATCCGTGAAGCCCTCGCCCCAGGCGAAGGAAAGGTCGAAAATCAGCAGACGCCGCTACTACCTGGTTAAGTAGACTCAATCCGTCTGCGCCTCCGAGCGGCACTCCAGGGGCACACCGTTTTTGTTTATTCTTGGCAGAGTCATATTCGTCAAGGGAGAAAGTACATGGCGGGAATCTACAAGGCATACGACATTCGCGGCGTCTACCCCGACGAACTCAACGAGGAGACCGCGCACAAGATTGGCGTCGCCCTGGCCACGCTCCTCAAGGCCGGGAACATCGTCGTCGGGCGGGATATGCGCACCAGCGCCCCGGCCATACAGAATGCCTTCATGGAGGGAGTGACTTCCACTGGATGCAACGTCATCGACTCCGGCATGGGCACCACACCGATGAACTACTTCGCCATCGGCTGCTACGAACAGGACGGCGGCGCGCAGACGACCGCCTCACACAACCCTGCGCAATACATCGGATTCAAGGTCTCCCGCGAAAAGGCGATACCCCTGTCATTCGAGACCGGCATCGGTGAAATAGAAAAACTCGTCAACTCCGGCATCACCGCACCCGCGGGCGCAGGCAAGGGCAAGGTGGTGCAAAGGAATATCCTGCCCGACTACAAGAAGCACGTTCTCTCGTTCGCGGACAACGTCAGGCCGCTCAAGGTTGCCGTGGACACGGGCAACGGCACCGTCGGCGCGTTCTTCAACAAGGTGTTCAACGACCTGCCCTTGGAAATCATCCCGCTCTACTTCGAGCCCGACGGTACATTCCCGAACCACGAGGCCAACCCCCTGAAATTGGAAAACATGGTTGACGTGCAGAACGCCGTCCG
>JAUXGI010000217.1 GCA_030622295.1 Planctomycetota bacterium | reverse complement strand
AGGGATGCATTTTCAGTACTGACGAAGGCTGTGTCAAGTGTTGCCGGAGCACGGCGGGGGCGGGCGGCGGCGAGGCGGCGGGCGCTGTCCTGAGCCGCACCCGGCGAGAGGTGTCTTCTCCCGCCCTGCAAAAGAGTTCGGGGCCCGAGATTGCCGGGCCCCTATACAATACTCTGATAAGCGGGGGCTTGCCCGCACGGACAGCCGTGCCTCAGCCGTCTTTTGCGGTGTTGTGCTTTGCCAGGTCGATTATTCTCTGGAAGGTATCGGGGTCATTGACGGCCAGTTCGGCCAGAATCTTCCTGTCGAGTTCCACGCCGGCCTTCTTCAGCGCAGCGATGAATTTCGAATAAGTGAGGCCTGAGGCTCTTACCCCGGCGGTGAGTCGGGTAATCCACAGGCGGCGGAAATCGCGCTTGCGCACGCGGCGGTCGCGGTAGGAGTACTGCCGGGCGCGCATTACGGTCTCCTTTGCGGTGCGGTACAGTTTGCTGCGCCCGCCCACGTACCCCTTGGCCGCTTTCAGCACTCTTTTGTGCCTTTTATGTCGTGCTACACTGCTTTTGGCTCTCGCCATCGAAACAATCCTTTCGTTCAAACAGATTGCGCCTGGGCCTACGTTACAAGTAGTCTTCTGATTTTCTTGACTTCAGTCGAATGCACCAGCCTCTTGCCTCGTTGCAGTCTTTTGCGTTTGCTGCTCTTTTTGGCGCGGAGATGACCGGTGCCGGCCGCCGGGCGGAGAACCTTTCCCCGGGCGGTCACTTTGAAGCGCTTCTTTGCGCCTTTGTTTGGTTTCAGGCTTGGCATGAAAGACCTCTACCTTCCTGCATAGTTCAACGATTGGGGACAATGCATATCAAGTTTCTGTTGCGGACCCGCATTTCTCACCACGACTCGCGCGCTCGGGGAGTCTCCGCCTCAGGCGGAAAAGACCCCACAAGGCCCGGCGGCACCCGCGCTACTTGGCCCGCGCTACTTGGGCACGATTGTCATTGTAATCCGTCGGCCTTCGAGTTTCGGCGGCCGGTCAACCCGGATGAGCCCCTCGAGTTCGTGGAGCACCCGTGCCATGAGTTTGTCGCCGAACTCCCGATGCGCGATCTGGCGTCCGAAGAAGCGCAGGGTCACCAGTACCTTGTCGCCCCTTTCGATGAATTCGCGGATTTTCCTGATTTTTGTCAGGAGGTCGTGTTCATCAATCCTGGGGCGCAGGCGCACTTCCTTCAGGTGCATGTGGTGGTGTCCCCCTGCGGTGTGGCCGCGCTTTTTCTGGTGGTACTTGTATTTCCCGTAGTCAAGGAACTTGCAGACGGGGGGCTTCGTATCCGGAGCCACTTCCACCAGGTCCTGCCCTGCCTCACTTGCCGCCTTCAGCGCATCCGGCAAACTCATTACGCCCAGTTGGTCGCCCTTGTCGCTGATTACGCGAACCGTCCTGGCGCGGATTCGTTCGTTAACCCTCAGGTCCCGTGCGATAATCTTACCTCCGCCTAATGAGCCTTGAACGTATTTCCTCGCTGACGTCCCTCACAAAGGAGTCAAGCGGGATGGGGCCGCGGTCGGTGCCGTCGCACTCTCGTACGGCCACCGTGCGGTCTTTACATTCTCTGTCGCCGACCACCAGCATGTACGGTATTTTGCGGAGGGTCGCCTCGCGGATTTTGTGGCCGATTTTTTCATTTCGAGCATCGACCTCATACCGAACGCCGGCCGCTTCCAATTCCCGGCCGACTTCGCCCGCATATTCATGCTGCCTGTCCGTTATCGGCAGCACTATCGCCTGCACGGGGGCCAGCCACGCAGGAAACAGGCCGGCATAGTGCTCGATGAGGAACCCTATGAACCTTTCCATGCTGCCCAGGGCGGCGCGGTGAATCATGACCGGCCGGTGCTTGGTGTTATCCGGCCCAACGTAGGTCATGTCGAAACGCTCCGGCATCGCGAAATCCACCTGTATCGTGCCGCACTGCTGGGTGCGTTTCAGGCAGTCGCGAATGTGGAAGTCTATTTTGGGGCCGTAAAACGCGCCCTCGCCCTCGCTGACCTTGTGGGCCAGTTTCATGTCTTCCAAAGCCCGATAAAGCGAGCCTTCGGCTTTTTCCCACATCTCGTCGGTGCCTATGGACTTCAGCGGGCGCGTGCTCAACTCCACGATGTAGTCATCCAGGCCGAACTTCTCGAGCAGGAAGAGTATGAGGTCCACGACTCCCTTGACCTCGTCGGTTACCTGTTCGGGGGTGCAAAAGATGTGCCCGTCGTCGATGGTGAACTCTCGCACCCTCAGCAGCCCGTGCATCACGCCGCTCATCTCGCGGCGGTGCACCTGGCCGAGTTCCGCGTATCTCAGAGGCAGTTCGCGGTACGAATGCCTGGTCGAGTTGTAAATGAGCAAAGTGCCGGGACAGTTCATCGGCTTCAGGGCGAGTTTCATGCCTTCGCTCGTCGTGAAGTACATGTACTCGCGGTAGTTCTCATAGTGTCCGCTGCGATGCCACAGTTCTTCGTTGAGCATCGCCGGCGTACGCACTTCCTTGTAACCGCGCTGCAGGTGTACCTCACGCCAGAAGCACTCGATTGCGGTCACAAGCGCCACGCCGTTCGGGTGCCAGAAGGCAAACCCCGGCGCTTCCTCGTGGAAACTGAACAAATCCAGTTGCCTGCCGAGCAGCCTGTGGTCGCGTTTCTTCGCCTCTTCCAGCGCCTTCAGGTGCTCGTCCAGTTCCCCCCTCGTCTGGAACGCGGTCCCGTATATCCTCTGCAGTGCGTCGCGCTGCGCGTCGCCGCGCCAGTACGCCCCTGCGACCTTGGTCAGTTTGACCGCCTTCAGCATGCCCGTGCCCGGCACGTGCGGGCCGCGGCACAGGTCTATGAAATCGCCGGTCTTGTAGAGCGATACCTCGTCGTCTTCAATCTCTTCCAGGAGTTCCACCTTGAAGCCCTGGCCGAGTTTTTTCATCTCCTCTATGGCCCCGTCGCGCGGTATTGTTATACGCTCGAACGGCTCGTCCTGCCGGATAATCTTCGCCATCTCTTCTTCGATGGGCCTCAGGTCATCCTCGCTCAGGTTCTTGGGCAGTTTGAAGTCGTAGTAGAACCCGTCTTCGACGGGGGGGCCCACGCCGAGTTGCGCCGTGGGGTAGAGGCGCAGAACAGCCGCCGCCAAAACATGAGAAGCGCTGTGTCGAAGGACTTCCAGCCCGCAGGCTTCGCCTGCCTTTTTACTTTTTGCTCGTGGCGTATTCAAGCCTTTCACAGGACAAGGACTGTTTGGGATAAAGACAGACGAAGTCCGCCGTTGACCTCGGCGGCCACGGCGGCCTTTGCGGTTTTCGGGCCTATGGACTTCGCCACGGCCGCTACACTATCGCCGGAGTTATAGTAAATCTCCTTGCCGTCCGGCAGGATAGCCTTGGGCATACTGCTTCCGTCTATAATGGGACAATGGGCGCTACGAATTTAAGCGGCGTATTATATCAGCCCCCGTGCCGAAGTCAACCCCAAAAATTCCGCGTTTATTGGGAAGGGTGTGCTTGTGTGCTTCAGAAATGTGGGTGAGCGGCTCGGGTTACTGTGCTGGACGGGGAGTCGTCCGCCCCGCCTTGCGGGGCCTTTTACTTTCGCGTCTGCT
>JAUXGI010000123.1 GCA_030622295.1 Planctomycetota bacterium | reverse complement strand
GGCTCGTAGAAGGGGACTGTCACCTTGCGGATCGGCCTGACGGGAATCCGCCTCAGGCGGATGACTCCCCGTCCAGCACAAGCACCAAAGCCGTTCTACCCACTTTTTGGAGATGCACCCGCCGTCGTGACACGTCCGCCGAGGGCAAAAAGTGTTTGACAGGGGAAGCTCCGGGTGGTAAATTGAAATGTTTGACTTGTTTACCTGCCGTCCGTCTGTGGAGTATGTGCGGAAATCCGGCCGGGAGAGAAGAGTATTGCAGGAATAACGCGGAGCGCGGCATGAAGAGGCCCCTGATTGCAGGCAACTGGAAAATGAACAAGGACCTGGCGTCGGCCCGGAAACTGGCCGCGGATATGGTTGGACTGCTGGCGGGCGTCGAGCAGGTGGAGATTGCCGTCTGCCCGGCGTTTGTTCATCTTCAGGCCGTCGCCGAGCAGATTAAGGACAGCAACATCGCCCTCGGTGCACAGGACTGCTACTGGCAAGGGGACGGCGCTTTCACGGGCGAGATTTCGGCGGCCATGCTGGCCGATATCGGCTGCGAATATGTCATAATCGGCCACTCGGAACGCCGCCACGTGATGGGTGAAGGCGATGAGTTGATAAACTGGAAGGTGTGCAAGGTCTTGTCGGATGGACTGCGGCCGATTCTGTGTGTGGGCGAGACGCTGGACGAGCGTGAACGCGACATTACGGAGCCTGTCGTCACGAGACATGTGACCGCCGGCCTTTTGAATCTCAGCGCCGAGGAAGTGCGGCGGGTTACGATTGCATACGAGCCCGTGTGGGCCATCGGCACGGGGAAGACCGCGACACCGGAGCAGGCCAATGATGTCCATGCTCTCATACGCGGCATTCTCGCCGAGAAGTTCGGCTCGGATGTCGCCGCCGAGATTCGCATCCAGTACGGCGGCAGCGTGAAGCCGGACAATGTCAAAGGCCTGATGGCCCAGCCCCAGATAGACGGCGCCCTGGTGGGCGGCGCCAGCCTGAAGGCCAACGATTTTGAAAAGATCGTGAAGTACCACGCGTGACGAATAAAACGGCGGAGCCTGTAATGATTCAGATTGCTCAAATGTACTCGACCCTGGCCGACCTGTCGTGGCTGAAGGTCCCGGTGATGATACTCTTCATCATGGCGGGAACCGTTCTGATACTCCTGGTGTTAATACAGACCACCAAGGGGGGCGGCCTGGCAGGGGCTTTCGGCATGGGCGGCGATACCTCCGTTCTGGGCACCAGGGCCGGCACGTTTCTCGGCAAGATTACCGCCGTAGTCGCCACCGTGTTTCTGTTGCTGGCGCTGATATACGCGCTTATATCGCAGGCAGGAGAAATGGGGCGACCCCAAGCGCCCGAGACACCAACGGAAGAGACCGGACAGTAACAGGCAACCTTCTTTCCTTCTAACCTCGCTTCGGACCCCGACACAATGAACAGCATGACCGGCTTCGGCAGCGCCCGATCCGAAAGCGGCGGCGAACTGATTATCGCTGAGGTCAGTTCCGTCAACAATCGCTACATCAAGATAATCAGCAAGGTGCCGGATGTGCTCTATCCTTTTGAAAGGGAAATCGAGGAAGAGGTATCCAGGAAGGTATCCCGCGGCACGGCATACGTGACGGTGAGTATCCAGTCGCCGCGGACTGAAGGGGTGTGCGGGATAGACGATGGCGTGGCGGCCGGCTATATCAAGCAGGCGCGTGCCCTCGCCCGCCGGCACAAACTCTCCAGTGATATCAGCCTGGATGCGTTGCTCAACCTGCCGAACGTAATCCGCGCCGAGATACCCACCGAGCAGGAAAAGCGGAGGGTGTGGAACAAGGTGCGGAGGGTTCTGCGCGCGGCGGTGACGGGACTGTGCGAGATGCGCGCCAGGGAGGGCGCGGCACTGAAGCGGGAACTCGCCTCGCGCGTTGCGGCGCTCAAGCGGATGCTGACCAGAGTCCGACGGCGCGGTCCGCGGATGATTAAGGAATACCGGGAGAAATTCCAGGCCCGCCTGAACGCTCTGCTGAAGAAAAGCGGCGTGACATTGTCGGATGGGGACGTGCTCCGCGAGATAGCCATCTTCGCCGACAGGTGCGACGTGACCGAGGAGATTTGCCGGATGGAAAGCCACATCGAGCAGTTTGTCCACACACTCGATGCGAAGGGCGGCGTCCCGGGCAAGAAACTGGACTTCATCGCGCAGGAGATGCTGCGGGAGATTAATACCATCGGCTCCAAGGCCAATGACGCAGAAAGCACCAGGCTGGTCGTCGACATGAAAACCGAGATGGGCAAGATAAAAGAACAACTGCAAAATGTGGAGTAGGGCGGTGAGTGAAGGGAACAGGAAGCATGGCCGGGTTTTTGTCATATCCGGGCCTTCAGGCGCGGGCAAGACGACGCTGTGCGAGGAACTGAGGCGGGACCCGCGGCTGCGCGTGGGCATTTCCGCCACTACGCGCCCCCCGCGCGGCAGCGAGCAAAACGGGGTTCACTACTATTTCTACAAGACCGAAGAGTTTGAGCGGATGATCGCCGAGGGCCGGCTGCTCGAATATGCAAAAGTGCTCGGCAATTATTACGGCACGCCGCGTGAGCCGCTGGATCGCGCCGTCGCCGAGGGCCTGCACTACATACTGAACATAGACGTGCAGGGCGGCATGATGCTGAAGAAGTTGCTGCCCGGGGCGACGTTCATATTTGTGGTCCCGCCGGATGAGGCCGAACTCCGCCGCCGCCTGGAGAGGCGCGGCACTGAGTCCGAGGAGCAGATTAATCAGCGGGTCGAACTGGCAAGGAAGGAAATGGAGTATAAAAAACATTATAACCACCTCGTCACAAACGACGTGGTCGAAAAGGCCGTGGCAAAAATCAAAAAAATTATTTTCGGTGATAAGTGATGCACACCATCCTCTCAAATGAACCTTCTTCGGGAGGGAGTACCTGTATGGCTGACGCGAAAAATGGTTTCACGGTAGACGACGTGACCCGAAAGATTGGAGGGCGGTTCAGACTGACCGTTCTGGTGCAGAAGAGGTTCAAGGAATTAAACGAATGGTCCCTTGAAACCGGCAAGAAACTCCCCCGCGACATAATCGACGCCATCTTGAGGGAGATATGGGAGGGTGCCATCGAACTGCAGCCGGAACCCGAGGAGATAAGTGCCAAGGAGTTACTCGGCAATGAGTAGCGACGTGCGACCGCACCACGCCCGAAACGTGCGGGACGGCCGCGCAACTCGAAACCCCGACTCTTGGCGGTAGTACGCGAATGCCTGCGCATGAAATAGTCGTCGGTATCACCGGTGGCATAGCCGCCTACAAGGCGGCGGAGATAGCCTCCGCCCTGCGGCAGAAAGGCTGCGGAGACACCGTCGTCATGACGGAGTTCGCCCGGCAATTCGTCGGCCCTCTCACATTCCAGACCCTCTCCGGCAGGCCTGTCGTCACAGGCTGGGCGGTGGATTCGGAAGATTACACACCCCGGCACATATCGCTGGCCCAAAGGGCCGACTCGATGCTTATTGCTCCATGCACCGCGAACGTCATCGGAAAGATCGCCCACGGCATCGCCGACGACATCCTGACCACGGTGGTGCTTGGCATGACCTGCCCGGTGGTCATCGCACCCGCCATGAACAAAAACATGTACCTGAATCCCGCCGTCCAAGACAACATCGCCGTGCTCAAGAAGCGCGGGTACCATCTGGTCGAACCGGAGGAAGGATTCCTGGCCTGCGGGGAGACCGGCATCGGGCGACTCGCCGACACCGGCAGCATAGTAGAGGCCGTGGAGAAACTGCTCGCGCCGAAAGAAACGCAGTAACTCCGTCAGCCTTAACACTATGGGTTGTATGCCGTGTGAGGGCTTTAGCGAGGGGGGCAGGAGTTTATCCCGACGAAGGAGGGGCCGAGGAGCAGCCTTCGGCTGCCTTTTCCTTTCGCGCTTGCTCTTCTCGGACATTATTTCCGAGGTCATGCAAACCGGAAGTATAAAAGCGGCCAAGGGCCGCCCCGATTTATCGTGGCCGACGGGAGGGGAGAACCATGCGTTTCCTTGTTACGGCAGGACCTACCAGAGAGTATATCGACGCCGTCCGCTTCATCAGCAATCCCTCCACCGGCAGGATGGGCCTCGCCGTAGTCCGCCGCACCCTGCAGGCCGGTCACGACGTCACGCTCATCCTCGGCCCCACCTGGCTGAAACCCCCGCCTGAAGCGCACACCCTCAGGGTCACCTCTGCACGGGAAATGCTGGATGCCGTCAGCGCGGAATATGAGAAGTGCGACGCCCTGGTCATGACCGCCGCCGTCTGCGACTACGAACCCGGAGCACCAAGCAATCGAAAAATCAAGAAAGGAGACCAGCCCCTCGTGCTTGAACTGGTGCGTACGCCCGACATACTGCTGGAGGTGGCCCCTCGGAAGGGCTCGCGCATAAATGTCGGCTTCGCCCTGGAAGTCCAGGATTCGATTAAGCACGCGCGACAGAAACTCTTGTCCAAAAAACTGGACTTCATCGTGGTCAACTCGCCGGCGGCTTTCGGGTCGGAGGCCGTGGACGGGACAATCATCACCGCGTCCGGCGAGATGGAGGAACTGAAGGACATCACGAAGGATGACCTGGCCGCCCGGATAGTGGGCCGCGTCGAGCGACTCCACGCCTCTCACGGGAGAGGAACATGACAAACCGCATCACCATAATAATCGCCGCCGTACTGCTCATAGTGCTGGCGATTCTCGTAAACGCCCTGTTGCGGGAGCACGGCGTCAGGGCGGACCTGGACAAGGCCGTCGAACTGCTCGGCAGCGAGGACCCCGACGACGTGGCCAAAGCGCTGGACATATTCAGCAAGCACCGCGCCCGGGCGCTGCCCGTGCTGCTCCGGGCCATTGATGACGAGGATGAAATCCGCCGCGCAAACGCCGTCAACGTGCTGGGGACATTCGAGCCGCATCTGACTGACGAAGAACACATGAAGGTAGTCGG
>JAUXGI010000110.1 GCA_030622295.1 Planctomycetota bacterium | reverse complement strand
GCCGCACTTGCAGGGGGGAGCATTAAAGAATTGTTGGTCAGGCCACGATGCGCAGGCTTTAGCGAGGGGGTCAGACGCTGAGGAGCCCCGACTTGTCGGGGCGGGAGAGGGTCTGACTCCCCGAGCGTACCCTTTTACCAGCAATTCTTTAATGCTCCCCTTGCAGGGGAAACTCTTGACTTCTCAATAAGGGTGTGATAGCATGTGTCTGAGTTCGCAGCGATGTTCCGTGCCGGCGAAACGGCGAGAATCCGTGTTCTTCAGCCAACCACCAATACGACAAAGAGACGCTCATGGACAGGAAAATACCTCTTGTTGCCTTGCTCCTTCTTATCCTTTGTCCTCTGGGCTGCTTCACACTTGACAGGCAACATAACCGCCGCCTGGCAGATTCCTGGGGCAAAGACCTGCAAAACTTCCGAACCGAATGGGACCACTACGTCTTCAATCTCGACAGGCCCGGGGATAAACCCCAGCAGAAAGACCGCAGCATCCTGAAGCAGGCCATACGCGACCTGCGCGCGGCGCAGCGCGACTGGGACTATTTCATAAGCGACCTGGACCGCGACGAAGAGTGCAGAGACGTGCCCTAGCCGCGCTTACGGCTTGAGTTCCTTCATCTGGAGCGAGCCCATATAGACCGTTTCCACGTTCGTGAAATCCACCGATTTCGGCACCAGTACGTGCGTTTGAACGGTCTGGCCCGGCAGTACGTTTTGTGCCTCAAAATGCTCCGAAAGAGCCAGTTTCGTCTTCAGTTGCATCTCCCGGACCTTTATTACCTGCCGCGGGTCGAACGACACCTCGAACCTGCTTGACCCGCCTTCTCCCTCCGGTGCAATCTTCAGCGTAATGAGACCATGCCTGGGCTCGAACCGGTAGCCCGTGCCGGCTTTGTTGGCGTTATATATGGTCAGCCACATATAGGCATAGTCGTCGCCCAACTGGTCGCGAAAAATCTTCGTCTCCTCCTCCTTCGTCACCGGACACAGAAAAAACTGCACGCCCTGAACCTCGCCCAGCCAGCACACGTGTACGTCGGAAACCTTCTTGACCGATTCCAACAGTTTACGCATACCCTCTGATGGCGCGGCGCCCGCGCCGTTCTCCTTCGGCTTCTGGTGCGAGAGCACGGTCACCCGGGCATCCACGCGGATTATCTCCTGGCGCAAACGTCCTATCTCGCCGCGCAAGTCATTCAGTTCGGTGCGCAACGAGGCCACATCCCGCTCCAGTGCCGCATCCGTGCCCCCCACGCCGGTTCCCCCGTCCGCCGACGGGGTCACACACCCCGTCAACAGCAATGCCGCTACCCCAAGAAACGCCACAAATGCTCTCATCATTCGCTCCTTTGAAACATCTGCTCCCGCACGAGCGCCGTTACCGCCGCCCGCCCGTATACGACGCGGATACCTCTCCCTTCCGGCCCATTTTATCAAAAGAACAACCCTTCGTCAAACCGCCGCAACCCGGGGCGGCGACGGGTCAGACCCTTCAGGTGACATTTCTAAATGAACTCTCCCACGTATACCTTGCCTTCGGGTGCATCCCCGGCCATCACCTGTGCGCGCGTGCCGGATATGCAGAGGCTCTTCAGTTCCTCTATCATCTGCGACGGCACAGGCATCTTGTTCATTCTGCCGTATTGTGTCGGGCAGATGGTCATCGCCTCCACAAAGGAAAAGCCCTTGTGTTGCAGCGCGTTCTTTATCACCCTGCGGAGATTCACCGGCTCCGCAACGGAGTATCGCGCCGCGTATCCCGCCCCGCAGGCCAGCACCAGGCGGCATGTGTCGAAATCGCGCTCCGGATTGCCCCCCGGCGTGGTGGCGGTGATGCGGTCATGCGGCGTGGTCGAGGCCAACTGCCCTCCCGTCATGCCGTACACGCGGTTGTTGGCCATTATGACGGTTACGTCCAGGTCCCGTCGCACTGCGTGTATCAGGTGATTGCCCCCGATGGATACCAGGTCGCCGTCGCCGCTTATCACTACGACGTCCAGTTCGGGATTGAACAGTTTCGCGCCCGTGGCAAACGCTATCGGCCGACCGTGCGTCGTGTGCAGCGTATCCGCAGCAAAATGCGGACTCGGTATCCATGCCGCACAGCCTATGCCGGACACAAAAAGCATGTTGCCGAAATCAATGCCCAGTTCGTCTATCGCCACGAGTATGGCGTGCATGAGTATGCCGTGGCCGCAGCCCTTGCAAAACGGCGTGGGCATGACTTCCTGCCGAAGGTACTCGCCTATATCCATATCAGTGATAAGTAATAAAGTGCCGGTGATTAGCAAGGCCTAATTTCAAGTTTGGGGTCAGACCCCGAACTTGAAATTAGGTTTCCACTGTTTATCTCTGTTGGATCACGTCCAGTATCTCGCGGGGATGTATCGGCTCGCCCTCGGTCTTATGCACGCCTTGAACGGGACAAGACGCCACCCTCTCGACCTCGCGGCGCAACATGCCGCGGTTCATCTCGACGACTACCAATCTCTCTGCGCTGCTTCCCAGCCGCCTGACGGCCTCCCGGGGAAACGGCCACAGCGCCTTCAGCCTCAGGAGCCCCGCCTTCATGCCTGCGTCCCTCGCCAGGCGCATGGCCGCATGGGAAGAACGCGCGGAGAAACCAAAGGACACAAGTATGACCTCGGCATCGTCGGTATGGAATTCCTCCACCTCGGCGAGTTCCACCCTGTCTTTTATCACCTTCGAAGCGATGCGCTCCGTCAGCCTGCGCTGGACGGCGGGGTCTGTGGTTCTGCGGTATCCCCACTCATCGTGCGCAGAACCTGTCACCAGCAGTTTTTCACCGGTGCCGAAGCGCGGCATGGGCGTGGGGGCATTCGTCCGCGTATCGCCGAAGGGCGGCACTCCGTGAACCTCGGGCCGCTCCACAATCTCCACATCCGTATCCAGGTCGACCACCTCGCGCAGATGCGCCAGCAGTTCATCAGTCAGCAGGAAGACGGGCATTCTATAGCGCTCTGCAAGACTGAACGCCCTGCCCGTCATCTCGTACACCTCCTGCACCGACCACGGCGCCAGGGCGATGGTTTCGTAGTCGCCCGAGGCACCGAACCGCACCTGCATAACGTCGCCCTGCCCGGGGCGTGTCGCCTGGCCGGTGCTGGGGCCGCATCGCTGAACGTCAATGATGACGCACGGGGTCTCGGTGGCGAGCGCATAGCCTATGTTCTCCAGCATGAGCGTCAGCCCGGGACCGCTGGTGGCGGTCACGGCTCTGGCCCCGGCCCACGACGCGCCTATGACGGCCGCGATGGAGGCTATCTCATCCTCCATCTGTATGAACACCCCGCCTGCGGAGGGCATGCGCCGCGCCATCAGGTTCATTATCTCGCTGCTGGGAGTTATGGGATAGCCGGCGTAGAAGTTGCACCCCGCCCTCAGTGCTCCTTCGACACAGGCGGTGTTGCCGTCCATCATGCGTCCCGTCGGTTTCACTTTTTTCTTCTCGTCGTTCACGTGCGGGCCTCAGAATTCAATGCCTTTCACGGCCTTGACGCCCTTCTGAAAAGCGTGTTTCACCTCTTTCATTTCGGTGACGGTATCCGCGATATCCACTATCTCGCCAGGCGCGCTGCGACCGGTCAGGATGACGTGCAGAGATTCCGGCTTGCGCTTCAACGCTTCGAGCACCTTTTCCACGGGCAGCAGGCCGTAATCAATCACGTAGTTGATTTCGTCCAGGACAATCATGTCATATTTGTTTGACGCCGCGGCTTCCTCGAATCGCTCCAGGCAGCGCTCGGCGGCGGCGATATCACGCGGGTCAGGCGGCTGCCGGCTGAGGTCGACGAATCCCTCGCCCATCGGGATTATCTCGAGTTGGGGGGCGAGGCGCTTCGCAGCCTCGAGTTCGCCGTAACGCCAGGTGCCCTTGATGAACTGAAGCACGAGGGCGCGCATCCCGTGCCCGCACGCGCGCAACGCCGTGCCCAGCGCGGCGGTCGTCTTGCCCTTGCCCTCGCCCGTGTTGACTATGATGAGTCCTCTCTTCTTCGCCACGATGTGTTCTCTTGAAACATGCCCGATGCGGCCCCCCGGAATCGGCGTTCCGGGCGAGGCATTTCGCGCTCGGGGAGTCAGACCCCTCCCGTCGGCCCCGATAAATCGGGGCCTCCTCCTCGGCGTCTGACCCCCTCGCGGTGAGAATCGACTTTTGGCAACAGGCTCTAAGTATTATCGGGGGGCGGAGCCGTATCTCCGACGATTCGGCCGTCTTGCACGCGCAGCACTCGCCTTGCCCTGTCTGCAATGGCCGCCTCGTGTGTAACTATGACAATCGTCATGCCGTTTTCGTTCAACTTCTCGAATGTTTCCAGCACGTGCTCACCTGCTTCAGAGTCAAGGTTTCCGGTCGGTTCGTCTGCAAGAATAACTGAAGGGTTCTTGACCAGTGCCCGCGCGATGGCCACGCGCTGCTGCTCTCCGCCGCTCAATTCGCCGGGTCTGTGCGCCATCCTTTCACCCAGGCCCACCTGCTCCAGCGCCCCGACCGCCCTGGAGCGTTTGTCCGGAGTACTGTTGTATACGAGCGGCAGCATAACATTGTGCAGTGCGCTTTCATCCCACAGCAGGTTAAAGTTCTGGAAGACGAAACCGATTTCCTTGTTCCTCACGTGCGTCAGCGCTCTATCCTTGAGTTGCGCCACGTCGGTACCCTTGAAACGGTATGCGCCGGAGGTGGGCCTGTCCATGCATCCCATTATGTGAAGGATCGTGGATTTGCCCGAGCCGGAGGGGCCCATGACGGCGACGAATTCTCCCCCATCGATTTGCAGCGACACGCCTCTGAGGGCGTGTATCGCCACCTCTCCCATGTGGTAGGTTTTTGTGACGTTTACAAGTTCAAGCATGCCGTGCAGTCGTTCACTCGTAACGCAGCGTGGCTGCGGGGTCCACCCTGGCCGCGCGCATGGCGGGCAGGACGGCGGCAATCATGCCGACGAAAAGCGCCAGCCCCATTGCAAGTATCATCTCCGCGGCGGTGAACACAGGCGGCCACTCCACCACCCAGGCGCACAGGGCATGTGTTATGCCCACGCCAATCAATATCCCGCCCGCGCCTGACAGTATGGAGATGAACAGCGATTCCGCGGCCATCTGGACTGTTATCGCGAGGCGCGATGCGCCCTCGACGCGCCTGATTGCAATCTCCCGGAATTTCTCGCGCACCGCCAGATAGTTCACCAGCACTATCAGTACAGCCGCCACCATGAGGATTATAACCCAGATGAGGCTGCTATTCTCGTTTATTCTCTGCGTCGCTATGTCAATCTTGTCCAGCCAGTGATTCATGGTAAAACTTTTGTAACCCACGCCCTCTTCGTCGAGGAAAGATGAGATTTTCTCATGCAAATCATCTATGTCATCGACGTT
>JAUXGI010000399.1 GCA_030622295.1 Planctomycetota bacterium | reverse complement strand
CGCCCCCATGTGGGTTATGACTGCACGCTGGGGCACGGTGACCATCTTCACGCCGGGGCCGCTGTATTCATAAATCTTCCCGACGCCGCCCTTGACCGTCAGACGGCGCAAGAGTTCAAGGATAACGTCCTTTGCGGCGACCCAGGGTTTGAGTTTCCCTTTCAGGACGACGTTGACGACTTTCGGCGTGGTCATGTAGAACGGCCCGCCGCCCATGGCGACGGCAACGTCGATGCCGCCTGCGCCGACGGCCATCATTCCGGCACCGCCGCCGGTGGGGGTGTGGCTGTCGCTGCCGAGCAGGGTCTGGCCGGGTTTGCTGAACCGTTCCAGGTGCACCTGGTGGCAGATACCGTTACCGGGACGCGAGAAGAGTATGCCGTACTTCGCGGCGATGCCCTGCAGGTACAGGTGGTCGTCGGGGTTCTCGAACCCCGCCTGCAACGTGTTGTGGTCGACGTAACTGACCGACAGTCTGGTCCTGACTTTCTTAAGGCCCATGGCCTCGAACTGCAGGTATGCCATCGTTCCGGTAGCATCCTGCGTGAGCGTTTGGTCGATGCGCATGCCGATCTCACCGCCCGGTTTCATCTCCCCGGAGACGAGATGATTCCTGATAATCTTCTGCACGATATTCATCTTCATCTCAATCAAGCCCCGCTAAAAAGTTTCAAAGCAAAACAGGCCGCCTCTCCGCGCGGAGAGAACCGGCCGTAGATTCCGCAAAAGTCAAAACATACTATCCGGGGGCTTTGCTCAAGGCAAGCAGATTCCAGCCCCGAAGGCCTCATTGGGTGCATCTCCAAAAAGTGGGTAGAACGGCTTTGGTGCTTGTGCTGGACGGGGGGTCTGACCCCTTATATGTATTATTAGGTTCGTGGTATTTGACGCGAAGCGCATCGTATATCTCTTTCTCCGAGCCGACTCCGTGCAGGCCCTTCACCGTGTCCAGTTCGAGCGTTTTGTGGCGAACAGAGCCGTCGGGCATTCTGTTGAGGCGAAGGAGTCGCGCGATTTCTCCCAGGTCGCGGCGCACATCTTCCTCTCTGCCCATCCGGTCCAGCAACTCCGCCCGGTACACCCTGAGCGACGGGCGCGTCGGATAGAGTTCCACCGCCCTGTCGTATTCCTCCAACGCTTCCGGTTTTCTGCCCATTTCGCGCAGCATGATTGCCGTTTCAATACGGAGTCTGAAGTAATCGGGGTTCAGGCGGATGGCATCGCGCATCCGCTGAATGCCTGTCTCCGCGATTCGGATGTCTTTTCTGCCGCCGACCGAGCGCAATTCGCGGTACTTCTGAAAATATTTCCAGGCGAGCCTGCGCAGCGTCTCGGCGTCGCAGAGGTCGAGGTCGGGCACCTGTTCGCCGCTTACGAGCAAACCCGGCTTTTCGTTCGAGACACAGGCCAGCGCAGCGTCCTCGCGAAGCGCCAGAGCGATGGGCCCGAATGTGTAAAAGCAAAGCCACGCACACCCGGTGAGCGTAATGGCGAGTCGGGCAGGTTGGGAAAGACGTTTGTCCTTTGTCACCTTCACGCCGCCGACAGTCGTCGCCAGCGCCAGCGCCACCACGACCCAACACGCCTGGTTGACGCCGTATGAGTAGATGCCGAAATCAAACAGGCTGTGCAGGAGAAATCCCAGCGCCCCCGTCGCAAGGGCAACGTGAAGGAAGCGGCCCTCACCCCTCAGGCCGCCAAACGCGCACACGCCGAAGACCAACGCCCACAGAAGCGCCGCCAGCACTACGAGCAGCATGCCTTTTG
>JAUXGI010000340.1 GCA_030622295.1 Planctomycetota bacterium | reverse complement strand
GTTCGCATGACTTCGCAGGCGGTATCCGAGGATACCAGGTGCGAAAGGAAAAAGACCGGGCAGGGCCCGGCGTCTGACCCCCTTCCCCCTCAGGTTGCCGTTTCGGCTATTTGATGGGGATGGTGAAGGTAAAGGTGGAGCCACAGCCTGGTTCGCTGGTTACGCTCACGGTGCCGCCGTGGAGTTCGATGATGTGCCGGGCTATGGCGAGGCCCAGGCCGGTGCCCTCGATGTTGGAAGTGGTGGAGGAGTCGACGCGGTAGAACTTGTCCCAGATGAAAGGCAACTGTTCCCCGGGCATGCCGATGCCGTGGTCGGTAACTTTTGCGGCGACGCCTTTGTCGTCCCATTCGAAGGAGACATCAACCGTGCCGCCGTCCGGCGAATATTTGACGGCGTTGCCGATGAGGTTCTGGAAGACCTGTTTGAGTTTGTCGGGGTCGCCGTTAATCACGGGTATCTGTTCGGGTGCATTGATTGTGACGTCGCATGAGTTCTTGTTGCCGGCAAATATGCATGCGACCTCCGAGGCGATGGAGCCCAGGTCGCAGGGCAGGCAGTCGAGGCTGAGCCTGCCGGTCTCCAGCCTGGAGAGGTCCAGGAGGTCGTTTATGAGTTCCTTGAGACGGTAGGCGTTCTCGACAACGATGTCGAGGATTTGGCCCTGCTGTTCGGTGAACTGATACTTGTCCTCGCAAAGGATTTCGGAGCCGCCCATGATTGCGGTGAGGGGCGTTTTGAGTTCGTGTGAGACGGTGTGGACGAACTCGCTTTTCATCTGGTCGAGTTCGCGGAGTTTCTGCACTTCGCGGCTGAGGGTCATGTCGCGGCAGATGAACAATACGCCGCGCACGCGGCCGTCCTTGTCGTGCAGTCGCGAGGTGCTTATGCCCATGGTGATTTTGCCCTCGTTGGGCAGTGTATAGTCGAGTTCATGGTCGATTTCTTCGCTGCCGGATATCGCCGCGATGGAGAGCGCTTCCATGGCCGCGGCGACCTTCGGGGGCAGTATGTCGCCGAGCGGTTCGCCGAGTACGAAAGCGCGTTTGAAGTCGAAGAGGAACTCGGCGTTTCTGTTGCATGCAATCACGCAGTCGTCCGCGCTCACGGCGAGGACCGCGTGAGGTACGCTTTCGATGATGTCATCCAGCATGTTCGCAGTGCGCTGGTAGCGCTGCGTGAGGGATATGTTCTCGACTATTCCGCCGAAGGCCTTGCTGAGAACATCAAGCGACTGCAGCAGGAGCGGGTTGGACTCGGTTGCGTCCAGGTCTCCCCACACGAGGACGCATCCCAGGGCTTTTTGTCTGCCGCGAACGGGGATGAGGAGCATGGAGCGCACATCCCGGTGTATGAGTTCCGCGTCCTCGACGGGGACGACGCTGGCGGAGTCGCTTTCCATTGCCCAGTCGAGAAGCGCCTGGTCGCAGTAGAAGCGTTTTGCGGCTCCTTCATCGCGGTCGCCGGTTTTCATGACCGCGTCATAGCGGTTGAGTTTCGAGTTCCACAGGAGCACTTTCAGAAATCGGTATTTGCACAGACCGGAGAGGATGTCGGCGAGTTTTTCGCATGCTTCCAACAGTGATTCGGCGGAGTAAAGGGTAGCGATGCGCTTGTAGAGTACGATGTGCTGTTCCAGGCTTTCGTAGAGTTCCCCGCGCGCACGTACGGTTATGCGTTCGGTGCTTTCGTGCGTCCTGGCGCAAATTGCCGTTCTTTCTTCCTTCATTACTGCCCGCCTTTGGAAAAAGGGTGGCGAGGGTCTTCCCCGCTCCGCTTATGGATTCATCACGGCGAACAACGGAGCCACCGTCAGGGAGTTATTTGCCATCCTCTTTCCTCCGCGCCCTGCGCGCGGACGCTTACTTGAGCATCTCCAGAAAATCCTTGGCCTTGTCCAGACCTGCGTAGGTTTCTCCCATGCACCGGTCGATTATGGCCTCGCTCAGTTTCAGCCCGTTCCAGACCGTCTGGTTGAGAGGCGGTATTCCCTTGTCTCCCCCGTTGCCGATTTCAAGTGCGCGGCAGATGATGTCCGAGACGTGCGTGATATAGATTAGTTCCTGGTGCTCACGCGCGGCGGCGGGGTTGTGGTGCAGGCGGATGGCGCGGGTGAGTTTCGGAGGGAACTTCCAGGAGTCCGCCAGCCACGCCCCGACGAGCGCATGGTCGATTTCATAGAGTTCCATCTCGGCTTCGAGCATGAGCACGTGCTTGGTTGCCACGTGGTCGCGTATCTTTCCGAAGGCGTCCCTGGCGTACAGCGCCATGACCAGTTTGCCGATGTCGTGCAGCAGGCCGGCGACGAATGCGTCCTCGCTTTCGTCGGATTTCAGCGTCTTCGCGAGCGCCTCGGCTGCGATGGCGGTGCCCAGGGCGTGTTTCCACAGGCCGGCGTAGTCATAGTCCTGGTCGCGGGTTTTGAACGCATCCAGGACGG
>JAUXGI010000363.1 GCA_030622295.1 Planctomycetota bacterium | reverse complement strand
CTCACATGCCGTACGGGCCGGTACCGGTTCAGCGACAGTTTCGACTTCTTCGCGGTGAGAATCGCGGTGTGGTCCTGTGAACCGCCGAATAGTCCCACGCCTCTCCCGCCTTTCAGCATGCGACCTTTGAACGTGTAATCGAAACCGTTCTCGCAACAGCCCAGGTACGCGGCCAGTTCGCGGGGCTCCCCGGCCATCTCCCGGAACAGTTCGTCGCCGTCGAGAGTGCTATGCGCATTAAGCGCGAGAAACGTTGCGACTACCAGCGTCGATGAACTGCTCATCCCCGACGCCGGCGGCAGGTCGCCGGCGAAGGCGGCATCGACCCCACGGAAAGACTCCCTGCCGAAGTCTGCGACGAAGCGTGTGAGGACACTTCGCGGGTAGATGAACCAGCGCGTATCGCCGGGCGAAAGGATGCGCGTATCCATCGTGTCCAAATCAACATCCAGACCGGCGTGGCCGCCCTCGGCACTGGCGAGTCGAAATCGGGAAGACGAATTGCCCGCGCTGATAATCACAAACCCGCGGTCGCTCGCGTAGTTCAGCACCATCCCGCCGGCGTAGTCGGGGTGGTTGCCCAGCCCCTCAACCCGGCCCGGCACATGATACACCGCAACCGGCCTGTTGCCTGCGCCGAAACGCGCGGCGAACTCGTCAAGCGCTCTGCGTGCGAGCCGCATCTTCGCCTGCACGAAGTCGGCGCTCCCGGCGAAGGGCACGGCATACCATTTCTCTTCGCCGATTCTCCGCCTCAGTACGTTTAGAGTTATCATCGTTGGTCCGGAAAGAATTTCATGCTGGATTCTATGAATCCTGCGGCGGCCGGTCAAACCAAAACCTTCGCCCCCGAGTCGTCAAACGGCAACAGGCGAGGGGGTCAGACGCCCTCGCCATATGCAATGGTGACTGTCCCCTTTACGGAGCCGGGCCCGATTTGTCGGGGTCGGCTCGTAGAAGGGGACTGTCACCTTGCGGATCGGGGGAGAGGCTGCTATTTCCCCCCTCGCCATATTGCGCTTGCCTGAATGCGCCGCAGATGATAGATTTTCGGGCGACTGGAAGATACTCAGGGAGGATTCGCCGTGCGAGTAGCGATGTATTACAGCAATAAGGATGTGCGGCTGGAGGAGATGCCCCGGCCTGCAATCGGCCCGGGCGAGGCGCTGATGCGTGTCGAGGCCGCGGGTATATGCGGCACCGACGTTATGGAGTGGTATCGCAGGGACCGTGTGCCGCTCGTCCTGGGGCACGAGGTGGCCGGTGAGATTGTCGAGGTCGGCGCGGGCGTGACGAAATGCAAGGTCGGCGACCGCGTCGCCGCGGCGCATCATGTCCCGTGCCACACATGCCGCTACTGCCTTGCCGGTCACGCGACCGCGTGCGAGACGCTCTTGAAGAAGACGCACTTTCATCCCGGCGGGTTCGCGGAGCACGTGCGCCTGCCCGCTATCAACGTCGACAGGGGCCTGTTTCCGTTGCCGGACTCGGTTTCGTACGAAGAGGGCACGTTTGTCGAGCCGCTGGCGTGCGTCGTGCGCGGTCAGCGGGCGACAGGCATGAAGCCCGGCCGGAGCGTCATGGTAATCGGCAGCGGGATAGCGGGATTGCTTCATGTGCAACTGGCCTGCGCACTCGGCGCGGGCCGGGTTTTTGCGACCGACATCTCCGAGTATCGACTCGAAGCCGCGAAAAATCTCGGCGCGGACGCCGCCATTAACGGCAGGGAAGACGTGCCGGCGAGGCTGCGGGAGTTGAACGACGGGATGCCGGCCGACGTTGTAATCCTCGCCACCGGCGCTCCCGAGGCCATCGAGCAGGCGTTCCGATGTCTGGAGCGCGGCGGCACGATGCTCGTCTTCGCGGGCACCGATGAGGGCGTTACGTATTCGCTGTCAATCAACGACGTCTTCTGGCGGCGCGAGATAGCGCTGGTCAGCACCTACGCGGGCGACAGGCGCGACCACATGCAGGCGCTGGAACTGATACGCGCCGGGCGCGTGCCCGTGAAGGATATGATAACGCACCGCTTTCCCCTTGCCGGGGCGCAGAAGGGCTTCGGCCTCGTCGCGGCGGCCGACGGCTCCCTCAAGGTCATCATCGAACCGCAGAAATGAATCGCCCCTTTGTCGCTTCGAGGCTCGGGGAGTCAGACCCTTCCCGCCCCGACAAGTCGGGGCTCCTCAGCGTCTGACCCCCTCGCCG
>JAUXGI010000393.1 GCA_030622295.1 Planctomycetota bacterium | reverse complement strand
GGTTGCGCGGGCGCCCCTCTGGGGTTCTCGTCCCGAGACCCCGTTCGGGGTCGAGGGAAAAACCCTTCCCTACGTTGCTCAACAAGTGAAAAGGACTTGTTCGGGATTGGTGACTGTCACCGTAAGACAAAGAAATCCTCACCGGAAGGGACCGGCCCCCATCCGGCGGGGATTTTTTGCAAAGAGTTTTTGTTTGTATGTGAGCGGCGTAAAGGTTATTTTTATGCGAGAGAAGCGTGCTTTTCCGGGTGGCAAATGAAAGCGAAAATCATCTGTCCTATATTGCTTGTCCTGATAATCGCGGGACATCTTCTTGCCAACACCGAGTGGCAGGCGCGGAACGTCGGCCCTGATATGTGGGACCAGGCGAGTTATCTGGTCCTCTCGGAAAAGATATACGCAAAGTTCAGGTCCGGCGGGTGGGCGGCGTTCAGAGAGGCCTTTCTGAGGGAAGAGCGGCAGCGCTCGCCGCTTGTTCCGGCTGTGTGGGCCGGGTTCTATTCTCTGTTCGGCAACACTCGCTCCTCGGCCCACTGGGGCAATCACATCGCGCTCGTCGTGCTCTGTCTGTCGGTGTATGGCATCGGCAGGCGGCTTGCAGGCCCGTGGTGCGGGCTGGCCGCGGCCTGGATAACGATGATGTTCCCGATAATGTTCGGCCTGTCGCGGCAGTTATACGTCGAGTTTCCGCTGACGGCCGCAGCGGCGGCGATTGCCTACCTGTGTATCGCCACGAAAGGACTAAGGCGCTACCCGCTTTGCTTCCTGCTCGGCGTCGCGATAGGAGCGGGACTCCTGGTAAAGATAACCCTGCCCATTTTCATCGTCGGGCCATTGCTTGTTGCATTAGGCTTGAATGTGCTTTATCCGCACAAGAAGGACCCGCTGGTTTACGCTCTCCTCCTTTTGCTGAGTCTTGTTCTTATCCTTGTGCCCGCGTTCCTTATTGCGGCGCCGTGGTTCGGCTGCAATCTTAACCAGTGGCTGAAGTTTATGACGGAGAACGTATCGGGTCATCGAGGCGGCATCTACGGGACGGTCATTTTTGAATATCTGAGTCTGCACGGCTGGCTGACTTTTTTCAGCATACATCTGGTCATTGCGGCGGTGCTTGTCACGCTGAAACTGATTTTTCGCAAACGCGGCTCAGGCCGCGCCGCGCTTTCATCCGGCGATGCGCGCGAAAGACGCACGACGCTGATTACAGTGATACTGTGGCTTGTCATTCCGCTCATTGTCGGGCTCTACGCGGCAACCAAGGACGTGCGTCTTCTTGCCCCGGCGCTGCCCGCGTTCGGTCTGCTGGCTGCTTACCTCCTCGTCAGGATTACCGCCGGGTGGACGCGCGCGGTCGCAGGCGTGCTTCTGGCGCTGATAGTTGTGCCTTATTACTTCGTTTCTTTCACGCCGATCGATCCGGAAAAGAACCCGGACGAGCCGCCGTCGTTTTGTATGTTCCACCCGAAATACTTTCTCGGACAGTGGTCGCGGGGGATTTATGCCTGCGGGCCGAATGAGGACGACTGGAAGGGCAATGAAGTGCTCGTCAAAATCAGAGATGCGATACCCGAGTGGATGAAGCGGAAGATAAAGCGGGAGAAAAGCGTTGCAGGGGTCATCGTTGTGACGAACCATCCGTTCTTCGAGGCAAACTGGTTTCAATACCTGCACTGGCGCGGCGCGCTCGAGGGGGGGCAGGCGGTAACGGTCAATTTTGCTTTTCTGGACTATTACAACGAGAACACCTCGCTACAGTTATTCGCCGGGCAGCTGCTTGCCGCGCATTTCGTCCTGGCCAAAGACTCCGGCTGGCAGGGGCCGGAATTTACGACGAGG
>JAUXGI010000190.1 GCA_030622295.1 Planctomycetota bacterium | reverse complement strand
GATTACTCTCGGCGGGCAACAAACACTATGTCTGGCAAACTCAGCGTGAGCCAGCGAGGGGGTCAGACGCTGAGGAGGAGCCATCCGTAAGGATGGCGACGGGAAAGGGTCTGACTCCCCGAGCCTGCATTGCGCTTGTGAGAAATGCGGACTAATGGATGGCCGCCCCGCTTCTTTTGTGAGGCGGCAGGATATCTGAAATGAATACACAAGCGAAGGACAACAAGCATACGGGCCTCGTGCTCGGTATCGGCCTGCTGCTGGCGGCGGCATACCTTCTGGTCTGCCGTTCGCCTGTGGGTTGCGACCTGACCCCTGCTGCGCCTGCCGGCGAACAGAAAGAGGAATTCAATAACAAGGCCGACATCGAGCACCTGATGAGCGAACGGATAGACGGGTGGCTCGAAGCAATCCAACGGGCGGAGAGCAGGGGCAAACCGGAGGAAAGCCTCGCGTACTATCAGGAGGTGTTTGACAACGCGCAGGGCGAGATATGCGGCCCTCTCGGCGATGGCGGACATACATACACGGACGCGCGGCGTTACTGCCTGAGCCGTCTGAACGCTCAAGGCGAAAAGCAGAAGGCTCGTTACAGGGCCATGTATGACGCCGATGCGCAAAACCTCCTGGACGAGGCAACGGGCGGAGGCGAGGGCGAATTGCTGCGGGAGGTGGTCAGGAGATACCTCCTGACGACATCCGGAGCCGTGGCGTTGAGAAAACTGGCCTGGCAGGCCTTCGAGCGGCAGCAATACAGCGAGGCCACGGCACTCTGGCATGAGATGCTGAAGTATCACCCGTCAAAGGTGGATGCCGCCATAATCGCGGGCCGGGCGGCGGCCTGCGCCGCGATGAACTCCAGAGACGGTTTGCGGGAGGCCGCGGAAATCGCCGGGGCGAGATTTCCGGAGGCCGCCGTGCTGGTGCGGGGCAAGGAGACTTCGCTGGCGCAGTTCATCCGCGGCAAGATGGCCTCTCTGGACCCTGAAGATGTCGTCGAGGGCGAATGGAGGATGCCGGGCAAAGACCCGGCCCACCGGCGCGTGGTGAAAAGCGCGCCCGACTTGAGGGAAAAAGTCTGGAGCTGCGATTTCCCCACGTCCATAGCAGGCGTCCAGCGTTACACGGCGGTTCGGGATGATACTGTATATGTGAACACCGGGGAGGAGGTCATCGCCCTGTCGCTGTGGGACGGCACGCCGATGTGGCGCTATAAGGCCCGCAAGACTCCGCTTGGCACGACGAGGGGCGCCTCGGATGGACAGCGCATGATGGCTCTGCGCGCCGCCGCCGGGGCGACGACGGCCGTCATGCCTCCCAATCCTCTGGCCAGACCCTCGGGGGTGACCGTCGGCAAGAATACAGTGTACGCGGTGAACTACGGGGGGCTGGCGGCGATACGGCGTGATACCGGGCGGCTGCTCTGGCTGGCCGAGGTCGGCGACGACGATATCCCCCTGAGTTTGGCTCCCGGAACGTTTCTCTTCGCCGTCTCGGCATTGAAGGCGGACAACAGTATCTACAGCATCGGCGTCAGAAGGTCGGACGGAAGTCAGGTCTTTGTCGTCTATTGTCACGACGCCGACAACGGCAAGATAAGATGGCGAAGGGAACTCAACAGCGAAAACATCCAGATGTTCCCCACGCGGATATTCGCTCTTGGTCGGGACGACCTGAATTTCCACACCACCCCCGCTTTCCCGTGCGAATCGGGCGGAGTGCTGTACGTATCGACCCGGGGCGGTTCGGTGGCTGCGATTGACCGGCACAACGGGGAACTTATCTGGCTCACACTCTATGACCGGGGCAAAGGCGGAAAGACCGCGCTCCTCATGGGCGGCGGCGGTTGGGACTACTGCCTGCCGGTGGTCGCCGGTGGGAGGCTTGTGGTGGCGCCCACCGACAGCGAATACCTGCACGTCTTTGACACCCGGACCGGCCGGCCACTGTGGTACAAACCCAGGAAGTCCGAACGGGGCGATTTGCGACACATTGTGGCCGTCGACGCGCAGAGAAAACTCATATTCGCCGCGGGCGACACAATAGTTGCATACGACTTGGAGAAAGGAACTATCAGGGCCGAATCCAGCCCGTCTCACGGCCAATCCATCGGGCCCGGACTTATCCACGAAAACAGACTCTACCTGCCCACCTCGGAGGGCATATCGGCGGCGGATATAGACGCCTCCCTGCAAAAGGGCGTCATGGTCGTCAATCAGGTGATGGCCTGGAAGGACATCTTGACCGAGGATGAGTTAAAAGACAAACATGCCGCGGCAAAGGCCGCCGGAAACATCGTGGCCTGCGAAGGCGCCCTGGTCGTCACAAGCGGCTCGCGCGTCACCATGCTGTATAACCCCCGGGAGGGAATCGCACAACTCAACGAGGAGATGGAAAAGGGAGACGATGACGGCCGACTGACGTTAAAACGGGGCCTCCTGTATGCATCCGAAGCCCTGGGCGAGAAAGAGAAGGCCCTGAAGGACTTCTCGACGGCGCTGAAGAAACTGCGCCGACACGCGAAGTCGCTGGAGGGGTTCGATGAAGAGAATTACGTCCGGTACCACGGCTCGCCCCCCACGACGGCGGGACGTTACGGGCGCCTGGTAATACAGGCCAGGAAATCCACCGTGACGGTGGCGTTTAAGGAGGCGGCGCGGCTGCTGGGCCAGGACCCGGCGCAAATCAACTATCGGGAGTTGTACAAGGGAGCGGTGGAGCCCGAAGTGGATAATAAGGCGGTAAAACACCTGGAGACCGTCAAAAACCATGCGGTTGACGCGGGCCCTTACGTTGATTCCCAGTTGATATTGCTCGAACGCGCAGGGAAACTGGGGGACCGGCAGGGCCGCATGGACCTGCTGGTCGAGATGTCTCACAAATGGGGCGAATCGGGTTACGACTTCTCGCGCTATCGCCCCGGGGTCATAATTCAGGAGGTCGGCCTGTTCTGCTCTGAAGCGATAGCGGATGTCATCAGGGACCACGGCGCGGCTCTCTACGCAAAGCACGACCGCAAGGCGGCGACGTTGTTCCAGAGGGCCGGGCGAAGGCGAAACATCGACGCGCTGCTGGAGGTCGTGGAGCGCTATCCCAACAGCGGCAGTGCGGAGAAAGCCCTTCTGGCCGCGATGGACCTGGCCGGGAAACTCGGGAATCACAAACTGCGAGGGTACCTTGCGCAGGAATACCTGTCGAGATTCCGCGACGGCAAGAACAGGCTGGCGGCGATGGCGGCGTACGCCGAATCGCTGGAGAGACTGGGAGATGTCTCGGGCGCGCGGCGCGTGCTTCACGAGATGCGCTCCCTCGCCGGAGTCGCCGGAGCCGAGGTATTTGCCCTGCGAGGAAGAAAGCAGAAAGTAACCTCGTACGTTGAAAGGAAACTCGCGTCGCTCAAGAAGAAAGGCAGGGACTATTCCATAGACCTGCCCTTCGAGAACGCGCGCCTGAAGCAGGTGGCACAACTGGAATCGGCCGACTACGCCGAGGCGCTGACGCTGGAGCCGACCGGCCTGGCCCCGCCGGGGACGGAAGGCCGGATATTCCTGCTGCTCGTTCCAACCGGTTCGGAATGCGCCGTTCTCAGGTGTCTGGACCTGAACACGCGCGACGAGACATGGAGCACGGAACTTCCGGCTGTTGCCGTTCTCCAGGGCGGGACAGTTGTCACGTTGAGAGGAGTGGGCGAGGGTTTCGCCATGCTGCAGCGCAGCCGTCGCCATGGTCTCGGATATTCCGGCAACAGCCTTCTGCTGCATTACGGTCCGCACCTCATCTCCTTCAATCCTCACAACGGCAACGTGCGCTGGTCCATGGAAAAGGAATCCCGCAATCAAAGCGATGATATTATTACCGCCTGTATAACCGACAACACCAT
>JAUXGI010000157.1 GCA_030622295.1 Planctomycetota bacterium | reverse complement strand
CTTGTCTTCCTAAGACCGCTTGGCCTCCCGACTTTACGTGAGCAGGGGCCGCCTGCCGGCGTCACCGGCGACATACTCGACGCTTTCGCTGCAAAGGCCGGACCAGATTGCGGGCGTGTGGGCAGTGCAGACCTGTTTCACATGCAGCCCCTCTTCCGCCCAGTACCTGCACAGCGACACGGCGATGACCTCGCCGCCGCTCATCTCGTCCGGGCTGAGGTGACCGCGGTTTATTATGGCGACATTTCCTTTATCTTCGCCTGACACCTGTTGTTCTTTCCCGCAAAAAACCGACTTGACGAACCGCCGGCCTTTCTTGTCTCGAAGCATGCCGATTATCAGCGCGTTGGCCAGGGCGCAGGCGGCGACCGGCTCGTAGAGGCATGCGACGTCGCGATGTTTGACGGCCTTCGCCAGTCCGCGAATCGCGAAATAGAACGGCGTGTTCGCCAGCGCCGCCAGCAGCGCCGCCTTGAACAGCCCGCGGGGGCCGGACGGCAGGTAACGGAACTCGCGCGATTCATGTGAAGGCAAAAATACTTTGTGCAAGTTCCGCAGCCGCTTGCGAAGAAGGTCGCCGAGAGTGCGGATGTTCGAGTGATATATTCTCGCTTCGGGAACGTAAGCAAAGGAAGCATAGCCCGACCTGGCAACCAGTATCGGCACGTCAACATCCATGAAACGCTCGCGGCCTTTTAGCGCCCGAAGCAGAATATCGCGCCGGTACAGGCAGATGCCGACCGGAGGGACGCGGACGGCCGAGAAATCGCAAACGCGCCATCTCTGCTTGCCGGCGGTTGCAACGCTTCGTATCGACGCACAAAGGAAGTCAAGAACGGGGTCGAGTTCAAGCGGATGGTAGTGCAGGAATCGTTCAATCGCCGGAGCATTTCGACGGGCGTCAAAGCGGGGAAACGCTCCGGCGATAGAAGGGTCTTCCCGAAGCGGCTCGACCAGGCGGGAAAGCACATCCGGCGCGGCGAGTTCGATGTCCGCGTCAAGGTAGATAAATAACTCCGACCGCGCCTCGCGCAGACCTGTCATCTTGCTTCGTTCCGGGTCTTTCGCGGCGTTGTGCAGGACCCGCCCGCCCGCCTTTTCCGCAATGTTGCAGGTGGCGTCGGTCGAGCCGTTGTCCACGACGATGACTTCGAGCAGTTCGCGCGGATAGTCCTGCGACGCAATGCCGGCGAGGCATTTCGGCAGATTGTCCTGCTCGTTTAGTGTGGGAATTACTATTGAGATAGTCGGGCTTTCGCTCATTTCTTTCTCTTTCGCGGTCTGTGTGCGAAATCGCCGATGTGGCCGAGCACGGGCCCGATGCCGCGCGCCAGGAAGCGGACGTCCTCCAGAGAACGCACATCGCGGAGTCTGCGCCATACATACGTAGGCGCAAGAAATCCGCCGTAGCACTTCGCACACAGCCCGCGCACGTCTTCCGGCGACATGCCCGGCGTCTTCAGTACGGTCGTGGTCATATCAAACCTGTCATAATCATCGGGCGCAACGCGGAACCAGTCGTTCTCCAGCGCTTCCCGGTACAAAGGCGTGCCGGGGTAAGGGACGATTACCGTAGATTGCAGCATGTCTGCCGCGCCTTCCTTCAGCAGCCTGCGGCCCAGGGCCACGGTCCTTTCCGCATCCTCGCGTGTCTCCCACGGAAAGCCTATCATTATTGTGAGATGTATTTCCAGTCCCGCCGCCTTTGCGCGCTTGAGAGACTCCTCGAAGCGGGAGATGTCGGTGCCCTTGCACAACCTGTCGAGCGTCTCCTGCGAGGCCGACTCCAGGCCTATCTTCATCAGGCGGAAACCGGCGCGGCGCATCAGCCCCGGGTCCTCGCGTAGGAGATAATCGCTGCGAAAATTGCACGAGATGCGGACGCGACGGTTGAGACGTGAGGATATCATACCCCCGCAGAACTCGCGCAGCCATTTACCCGAAGGGAATGTGCCCGTGTCGTCGAAAATTTCCCGCACACCGTATTGACCGACCAGTTGTTCGATTTCCGCGAGGGCGTTTTCAGGCGAGCGAACGCGGTACTTCGGATAGAGCGCCGTCCATGAGCAGAAGGTGCACCGCCCGTAGGCGCAGTCGCGCCCGGCGGCGATGTACGTAAAGGGCAGGCGCTTATAAAGTCTCTCGCCGTATCGTCGCCAGGTCGTGAGTTCACGGTCTATGAAAGGCAGATCGTTCAAGTCGCCGGTGAGTTCAAACGGGCCCGTGTTCTTGATTGTGTTGTCTTCCCGGTAGTAAATTCCGGGTGGCATCGCGGCGCCGTCACGGAGATGGCGGACGAGGCCGAGAAGCGAATAATCGTAATCGCCGCCTGTGACGACGAAATCCACGGGACTGTTGCGCAGGCTTTCTTCAGGAAGCGCGGTCACGTGGTCGCCCATGAGGACGAGTCTTGCATCCGGCAGCCAGTACCTGATTCTCCGCAGTACGCGCCAGTGCTGTTTCACAACCGGCGTCTTGGTCTCGACGGCGATTAAATCGGGACGGTGCGTGTTGAGGTAGTGTTCGTAATCGCTCCATGACAGGCGCTCTGCGATGGCGTCTTTCCACAGGGTATCGAAGCGCTCGTTCTTCAGCAGCGTCGCGGCGGATGCCGGCACAAGCGGATAGATATACGTCGGCCGCCGGAACCATTGGAACTGGCGGTTCTGGCCGAGCGTGGGCGTGCCCGGACCGTGCAGGGGAGGATATGTGACGAGGACCCTCATCGCTCCTCCTCCATGCGCCGCGAGGACAGGCCCACGACGAAGAACACCCCGTAGGTCATATGCGTAAGCATGATGCCCGATGCCACGGCCCAGAACCATCGCAGGCCGACGGAGAAAAGCCCCGATAGTATCGCCGCAGTCAAATATGCCCCGATTACGGCGGCATAAGGAATCAACAGGTCGGCGCTGAAGAGCGCGGGAATCCATCCCAGCAGAACAAACATAGTCCACAGCGTCGGGATGAAAAAGGCGGCCTTGCGCGAGGTTTCGGGAAAGCGCTTTGCGAAATAACCGCGATGTGTTGCGTAACGCCGCACCTGGGCAAGGTGACTGCGGAACAACGGCCGCCGGTGATGGTAGACGACCACGTCGGGGTCATAGACTATCCGCTTGCCGCATTTTCCGGTGAGTTTGCCGCAAAGAATCGTATCCTCGCCGGGCCAGAACTTGCAGTCGAATCCGCCGGCCTTCTCGAAGTCGTCCTTTCTGACGACCAGGTTGCACGTTGGGAATTCGGCCACGTCCCTGCGGCGGCGGGGTATGTAGCGATAGCGCTCCGTGCCGCCTCCGAGGAGCGAGCCCAGCACGGCGTCGCCACAGCGCTCCATGGGGGTGTGTTCTTCAGGACACAGGTTCGGCCCGCCGACGGCGGCAACCTGTGTATCCCCGAAGTTCGCCGCGGCCGCGCGCAGCCAGTCCTGTGTCGGAAAGGCGTCGTCGTCGATGAACGCCAGCAGGCGTCCGCGGCTCTCTGCGGCGGCCATGTCGCGCTTTGCGGACGGCAACGCAGCGGGGGATTGGAGCATTCGAACTCTTTCACCACATGCCTTCTCAAACCCGCTTTGCCCTGTCACGCTTTTCATGGCCGACCTGCCGGCTTCGTCCGGCAGATTGCTCAGCACCACGATGACCTCGAAGTCGGGGTAGTCCTGAGCCATGCAGAATTTCAGGCACTGGAGCAGATTCGGCGAGACCTCCGACGCGGCGACTATGATGGACGCGGGCGGGCATTCCGCGGCAACCAGGCGGGGGCGATCATAGAATTTCAGCACGCGCAGCCGGTAGAAGACGGCAACCGTATCGCGCAGCGTCGAGAAGCATTCGCCCGGGGTGATGCGGCTGAGCGGCCGCGAGAAACGCATCGTCACCGGCGCTTCCGCAATTCCGTAGCCGCGCTGATGGAGGTTGAGCAGCAACTCGATATCGAACGCAAAGCGTTTGACGACCAGTTGCGGCAGGACGGCCAGCAATGCCTCTCGCTTGAACAACTTGATGCCGGTCTGCGAGTCGGTAAGGCCCAGGCCGAAAAGGAGCCTGATGAGCGCATAGTAAACGAAACTGATGAACCTGCGCAGGTTCGGGTACTCGACCCTTGAATCCGGGTGACGCTTGGAGCCGATGACCGCGTCGGCGCCCGTACGACACATGACCTCGTGGAGCGCCGCGAACTGTTCCGCGTGCAAATCGAGGTCCGCGTCAAGGAACCCGATGTAATCCCCCTTCGCGTCACTCGCGCCCTTCCTGAGCGCCCAGCCCTTCCCCGCGTGGGGCCGCGTTTCGCCTACGCGCACGCGGGGGTTCGTCCGCATGATTTCACATGCGGCGGAATAAGTCCCGTCCGTACTGCCGTCATCGGAGACGATT
>JAUXGI010000223.1 GCA_030622295.1 Planctomycetota bacterium | reverse complement strand
TCGGCCCCGCCGCACCAGAAGGCCATGATGAATCCATTCTTTGCCTACAGTATTTCCTTCATCTTGTCGTAAGAGTCCAAGTCGTGCGTGTTTTCCACGAGGAACTTCTTTGCACGCTCAAACAGGTTCGTCTGAATCTCTTCGAGCAGTTTGTCCACCACCGTCTCGATCTCGTCAACGGGGTACGGTTTTTTCTCGCCGGTGTCGCGGCGGCATATTACGACGGAGTTGCTTTCCAGGTCGCGCGGGCCCATCTCGATTCTTATGGGCACGCCTTTTTGTTCCCACTCGTTGAACTTCCATCCGGGGGTGTACTGATCCCGCGAGTCCAGCAGCACACTGATATCGCCGGAAAGCCCCTCTTTGATATTTCCGCAGACTTCCATCACTCGCGCGTTGTCGGCGTCCTTTTTCACAATCGGTATGATGACAACGTGTGTGGGCGCTATCTTCGGCGGCAGGACGAGCCCCCTGTCGTCGCTGTGGACCATAACGAGCGCGCCTATCAGCCGCGTTGTGATGCCCCAGGACGTCAACCAGACGTACTTGAGCGTGCCGTCCCTGTCCTGGAACTGGATGTTGAACGCCTTTGCGAAGTCCTGGCTTAGCAGGTGGGATGTGCCGGCCTGGAGCGCCTTGCCGTCCTGCATCATCGCCTCGATGGGGTATGTTTCGGCGGCGCCGGCGAACTTCTCGGACGCGCTTTTGCGGCCGGTGAGCACGGGCATGGCCAGGTAGTTTTCCGCGAAATTGCGGTAGACTTCGAGCATCTTGAGGGCCTCTTCCAGCGCGTCCTCGCGCGTGGCGTGGCAGGTGTGGCCCTCCTGCCAGAGGAACTCGGTCGTGCGCAGAACCAGGCGCGGGCGCATCTCCCAGCGCACAATGTTGGCCCACTGGTTGACCATGAAGGGCAAATCCCGCCAGGATTGTATCCACCTGGCGAACATCGCGCAGATGATGGTCTCGGAGGTTGGTCGCACCATGAGCGGCTCTTCAAGTTTCTTGCCGCCGCCGTGTGTGACCACGGCGCACTCCGGCGCGAAGCCCTCGACGTGCTCCGCCTCGCGCTGCATGAAACTCTCGGGGATGAGCAGCGGGAAGTAGGCGTTCTGCGCGCCGGTCTCCTTTATCATTCCGTCCATTATGCGCTGGATGTTTTCCCATATCGCGTAGCCATAGGGACGGATGACCATGCAGCCCTTCACGGGCGCGTAGTCGGCCAGTTCCGCCTTCAGGACGATGTCGTTGTACCAGGCGGAATAATCTTCACTCATTGGTGTTATACCTTTGCTCACTTCGCACTCCGCAAAAGTCTTACGGGTCAGGGCGTGACCCGAACAGTGTTGGTGAATCCGGTCTCGCGGCCTTCCTCGTCGACTGCGACTACCGCTATCGTCAAGGGTTTGCGCAACATATGGGTCATGCCGGCCTCGGTTTCGCTCCCCACTGAAGCCCTGTCAGAGAAGAACGTCTGGGCGTCGATTCTGGAGTATATATTGTAATGCTTGACCTTTTCCGGCTGGTCGTGCTTCCAGCGGATGGTAATGTTCTCGCCGTCATGTTCGGCGGTGACGTCATACGGTCGTGGAATCTTGACCTCGCCCAGTTCCGGCGAGAGGCCGGTCACATCGACCGCCAGCGCCGACGCAAACAACCAGCCTCCCCTTTGGACAAGGCTGCGCCTGAACTCATGGGCCGGCATGCCTTTCAGACTTTCCTTGCTCAGGAAGAAGATACAGCCGTCCGGCTGTTCCGCGGCTATCTGCAGATTCGGGGCGCAAGGGCGGGCGAATTCTACATGATTATCCAGGTGAAACGCAAACTGATAATTCCAGCCCAGGCGCTTGTCTGCGAGAATGACGTGCCCGCGCCAGCGTTCTTCGCCGATCAGCCAGCCGGGAACAGCAAGGTCGGCAGAGTTCCTGGCCTGCTCAAGATCAACGCAGGCCGCCACCGCCGCCACCAGCGGCGGCAGGACGATGGCCAGGGTAAAGGCATTTTGCAAGACGGAACTGTGAGGCAAGAGTCTTCTCCCCACGCCGGCACAGAATACCGCTGCGAGTATCGCGACAGCGGGGTACAGGTAGTAACCCCAGTACTCATGCACGAAAGCCCCCTGCCTGAAAATGACCACATGCAGCAGACCGAAAATCAGGAAAATCGCAACGATGCCGTCGCCCCTTTCAAGGGTTCTTGAAACAACCTTGTAGATATGGAACAGCAAACCGGCGACCGTGAGGAGCAGCACGGGAATCGTGAACATCTCGTGCAGGTATTCAGAGTGCCTGCCGAACCAGTCCGCCGCCGTAAATTGCGCCTCATCTGTATCACCCCTCGTCGCAAACGCGCGGTAAAAGAATCCGCTTGTCATCTCACGCACGTCTAACGATGCCTCGCCGAATTCGACCCAGTTGGAATAAATCGCAAACCCCGCGAAAACGACCACGGCCAGCGCGGGCAGCAATAGTATTCTCCATTTGCGCCCTGGACGATGAGGTCCCGCTCCTTTTGAAAAAAAGTGATGTATCACGATGAGCGGCACGATGTAGTACGCCGGCCAGTCGCACAACGCGGCGAGAAAGAACGCGCCGAGCACCCACAACCATCTGCCCCAGGTCCGGCGCTCATCAAATTGCAGGTACAGGTAAAAAGTCAGCATCGTGAAAAAGAGGGGTATCGGTCCCTGGACATCCACGAAACTGCCGTAGAACGCGGCCATCGGGACGACCGCTGCAAAGGCCAGCCCTGTCAGCGCCGTTTGCGTACTCCAGAAGCGCCTCATTATCAGGTATAGCAGAACCAGACAACCCATCGAGCACAGCACCGGCACCAGACGCGCCGCCCATTCGTTGTATCCGAAGGCACGAAAAGACAGCGACACCAGCCAGCCGGTCATCGGCGGGTGATGCAAATAGTATTGAAAATGTGCGGCATCGGGCGGGTTGATGCTGCTTACGGGCGCGGCTTTGGTCTCGATGTAGCCGAACTTCAGGTAATTGCGGGCGATGTTGCCGTAGTACGAACCGCATTGCCCGCGGTAGTCGTCGGTCCACGGGCTGGTAAAGTCCCACAGCCTCAGGGCCGCCGCAAGCAGCAGCAGCGCAACAAGCACTATATACTTGACGTTTTTCATGGAATGAACAGGGACTGTATCGGATTGCGGATGCCGGACATCGGATATCGGATTCTGTCCCCCTTCGTTTCACTTCCCTCAACCCCGACCCGTACCCGTACGGGGAGAGGCGGGACGAGCGATTCAAGTCCCTGTCGTACTCCTCCGTGAAATCCGCATGAATCCCGACTAAGCGGTCCGACATAAATATTGAGAAACAGGTGCGGATGGGGACTGTCCCAGAATTACGGAGCGCAGACCGCGAAGTCCGCCTGAGGCGGATAGATTCGGGACTGTCCCCGGAGCCATTTGACCACTATTACCGTTGCTAACATCAAGAAACTTATGTCGGACCGACTAGTCGGGACAAGTCCGTGTCATCCGTGGTAAAGGTCAGCCGACGACGATGTTGACAAGACGACCGCGGGCGAGGATGACCTTTCGCACCTGCTTGCC
>JAUXGI010000394.1 GCA_030622295.1 Planctomycetota bacterium | reverse complement strand
TGGTGGTGCGGTGACCGTGGGACTGCTGATTCGGGAAACATTCCTGATGTACATCGCGGCCCCGACCGCCGTCGCGTTTGTGTATGCGTTGAAACGTGCGGCTTCCGGCAGGGCGGGTGACGGGAAAGACGCCGTCAGGGAACTCTGTGCCATAGTCATCGCCCTCGTTGCAGGCGGGGCGGCGGCCTGGCTGCTCTGGTACGGGCCGAATTTCAGCGTGTGGTACGAATCTGCGGCGAGCAATTTCCTGGGAGAGGTGGGTTCGCACTACTGGGTGCCTCTGCCGGAGTACCTCGCGTTTCAGGTAAGGGCGGCGCATCTGCAATATCACGTGGCCTTGATGCTGCTGATTCTGGTTCTTTGGCGGCTTTTCGTCGGGCCTGCGCGCCGCTCCCGTGTGAAGAGAAAAGAGAACGTTCATCTCAGGGCGGACATCATCTCGCTTGCCGGGGGCGTGCTTGTGCCGCTCGTGGTGTGCCTGGTTTCGGTGGACCGCATCGCGCATTTTTTCTTTCCCGCGTTGCCGATGCTGGGGCTTTTGCTGGCGTATTTCTATGTCCGATTCGCCCGCGGGTGGGTTGCGGTGGTCGTTGCTGCGGGGTTGCTGTGTCTTGTTGTGCCGGTGGGCTATATCTCATGGTATGCACCGGTGCAGGCGGAAGACGCGGACGGGGTTTCGTCGTCATGGGGCAGATTCTCCGCCGGCCTTCTGCCTCTGCCGTCTTATGCCGTGCCGCCGGAAAAAGAGGATTGGAAGACACGCGATGTGATTGAATTGATAAACCGCGACTATCTGCGGCGTCATAAGGCCGGGGGTATAAAGGGAGTGTGCCTGCCGAGTCTGCCGCATTTCCACGGCAACTGGTTCAAGTACCTCGGCCTGCAGATGCACCTGCGGGGCGAAACCAGATGCCTGTGCCGCATGGACACCTTGCCTTTGCCTGTGGGGCTTGCGGAGGATGAGTGCGCCGATTTCATCTCCACGCAGCAGTATGTCGTCACGAAATCGGGCGACAACGGGGTAGACTGGCTCACCGCGCAGAATGAGCGAATTGTGGATGCAATAAAAAACGCCGAAGGATACCTGTTTGAGAAAATACCGGGGGGAATCGAGTTGCCCGACGGTTCAATCGTCACGGTATACCGCAACCGGTTTCTTGTTGCGGGCCCGGCCAGTGAGGAGTTCACTCGGGCCAGGGAGCGCTTCCGGGAGGATTTCAGGTCTGAAAAGATGACTCCCCGAGCGTGTCACTTCACGATGATGGAGGCGTAGCCGACGACGGAACTCTTGTCGCCGGTCACATCGCCGCTGGTGGCGTACTTCACAAGACGCGCCTCCGACGCGCCCAACTCGCTGCAGGCGACCAGCATTGCCGTCGTGGGGGCGTAGCCGCACATTGAGATGCCGTGGGCCTGGACCGTCTCAAGCAATCCACGACCGTCAAGGGCGATGACCTTGTCGATGGCCAGTGTGTCCTGTTGCCTGGCGAACTCGTGTGGTTCGTAATGGCTCATGTCGGAACTCGCGACGATTAGCGCCTCCCAGCGGAGTGCGCGTATGGCTTCCGCCAGACCCTCGCCCAGACCGTGAAGTTCCTCGTAGTCCTGCGAGTGAAGCACGATGACGGATATCCGAGCGTCGGGATTGTAATGCTGTATGAACGGGACCTGTACCTCGGCGGAGTGTTCCTGCGAATGCGCGACGGCGTCGAATTCGACCATCGGGCAATGGCGTATTATCTCGCTGTTGAGTTCGGGGCATGTTTCGACGGCCCCCAGGGGCGTCTCCCAGGCATCATCCGGCGACAGCGCGATGTCCGCCCC
>JAUXGI010000263.1 GCA_030622295.1 Planctomycetota bacterium | reverse complement strand
TTCCCGTCGTCCCGACAAGTCGGGACTCCTCCTCAGCGTCTGACCCCCTCGCCGACTCGCCTGAGGCGGATTGCCTATTGTCCGCCTGAGGCGGATTGCCCGTTTCTTCTGTCTACTTCCACGTAATCAAGCCGGGCTCGTAGCATCGCCCGAAATCACAGTGGTTGGGCAGAACCCTGACGGCGAATCCGTTTCTGCCGCTTGCGGCGCAGGGGACGAAGCCGCTGAACATGTGGCCGCCGTTGCCGTCTTGTTCGCGCCATTCCATGCGGGCCACCTTGCCGTCGGCGATCTCGCCGCGGGAGTCGAGGCGGCCGTAATACACCTCCACCGCCACGTCTTCCGGCCTTATCTCAGCCAGAGCCACACGGGCCGAAACCTTTATTTGTTCGCCGACCTGCAACTCCCCGCCGTTTTCGACCTGCACGTCTTCCACTTCAATCTCCCGCCACATGCTGTGCAATAACTTTTTCCACTGCGCCAGCAGTTTCGCGCGGGTCATCTCCTCGCCCTTCAACTCGGCCCACGTGTGGAAACTCGGCAGGTAGAACTTCTCCGCGTAGTCGTGCACCATCCGGTTGGTGTTGTAGGCCGGGCACAGCAGCCTGGTGGCCGATTTCATCAGTGAAATCCACTCCACCGGCAGGCCGTTCGAATTGCGGTTGTAAAACATCGGCACGATTTCCTGCTCCAGCAGGTTGTACAGGGCGTTGGACTCCACTTCGTCCTGGTGGTCGCGGTCGTCGTAGTCCTCGTCGTTGCCGATTTTCCAACCGGCCTCCGGGCTGTACGCCTCCCACCACCAGCCGTCCAGTATGCTTACGTTGATGGCGCCGTTGGCGCTGGCCTTCATGCCGCTGGTGCCGCTGGCCTCGAGCAGCCGCCGCGGCGTGTTCAGCCACACGTCCACGCCCTGCACGAGATAACGCGCCACAGCCATATCATAGTCTTCCATGAAGACTATTCGCCTGCGCAGGTTTCCATCCCGTATCATGTGGACTATCTTGCGCAGGACTTCCTTGCCGTAATTGTCGCGGGGGTGGGCCTTGCCCGCGAAAATCAACTGCACCGGCCGCTCCTTGTTGCAGAGGATGTTCACGAGCCGCTCGGGATTGCGCAGGATTAAATCCGCGCGCTTGTACGTGGCAAACCTTCGGGCAAAACCTATGGTCAGCGCTTCCGGGTCCAGCACCTCTTCCGCCTCGCGTATCTCCACGCTGGAGCCGCCGCGCCGTACTATCTGCTTTTTCAGGTGCCTGCGCGCGAACGCAACCAGCCGCTCGCGCCTGCGCTCGTGCGTCCGCCACAACTCCTCGCGCGGTATGTTCTCCGCGGAATCCCATATCCAGCGGTCCGTCGGGTCCTCCATCCACTTCGGCCCCAGGTACCGGTCGTACAAATCCGCCAGGTCGTGCGATATCCACGAGCGGAAGTGCACCCCGTTCGTTATCGAGTCTATCGGCATCTCATCTTCCGGCAGGTTCGGCCAGACACCCTGCCACATCCGGCGGGACACCTTCCCGTGCAGTGCACTCACGCCGTTCCGGTGCGAGGCCAGTTTCAGGGCCAGTACGGTCATGCAGAAAGGCTCGCCATTGCTCTCCGGCTTTTCCCGGCCCAGGCCCAGCAACTCCTTCTCGCTCAAGCCCAGCGCCTTCACGTAGTGTGCCAGGTATTTCATGAACAGTTCCGGCGGGAACCTGTCGTTGCCCGCAGGCACCGGGGTATGCGTGGTGAAGACGTTTCCCGCGCTCGTCAGTTCGCGGGCCTCTGCAAAGGAGGCCCCCCTCTGTTCCATGACGCGGCGGATGCGCTCAAGCGCCAGGAACGCCGAGTGTCCCTCGTTCATGTGAAAAACGTTTGCCTCTATGCCCAGCTCCGCCAGCGCGTGCACGCCGCCTACGCCCAGCAGCACCTCCTGCTTTATGCGCATCTCCAGGTCGCCCCCGTACAGCCTCCCTGAAATCGCTCTGTCATCGGGCGAATTCTCCGGTACGTTCGTATCCAGCAAATACAGCGGCACGCGCCCGACCTGCACGCGCCATACCCGCGCGCGCACCTTGCGGCCGGGATACTGCACCTCAATCTTCACGGTCTCGCCGTTCTCACGCCTCTCGGGCGCAACCGGCATGTTGAAGAAATCATTGTCCTCATACTGCTCCTGCTGCCAGCCGTCCGCGTTGAGATACTGCCGGAAGTAGCCCTCCTGGTACAATATCCCCACCGCCACCAGCGGGACGCCCAGGTCACTGGCGCTCTTCAGGTGATCCCCCGCCAGTATGCCCAGTCCGCCGGAATAAACGGGAAGACACTCGGTCAGCCCGAACTCCGCTGAGAAGTAAGCCACCTTCAGACCGTCGGCATCATCGTGGGCCCTGGCGTACCATCCGCCTTCCATCATGTACTGGTCCAGTGAGCAGCACACGCGGTCCAGATGGGCCAGGAACGCCTCGTCGCGCGCGGCCTCCTCCAGTTTGCCCTGCTCTATCTTGCCGAGCAGCACCACGGGGTTGTGGCCGACATCCTCCCACAACTGCCTGTCAAGCCGGCGAAACAACGCTATCGTCTCATGGTCCCACGACCAGCGAAGGTTATAGGCCAACTCGCGCAGGCGCTCCAGACGCGGCGGCAGAGACGGTGTGACATTAAAGGTATACGAGGCTCGCATTGTTTGTTTCTCCTCCCTGGTGGGTGCGATTGCCGCCGACATTCCGGGTTGTTGCGGACGGGCATCCAGACCAATTGCTCACAAAGTGCTTCAATCTTTACTCTTCGGCAAAAAAGCGGCGAAAGTTGCGCATTTCCCGCCGACCTACTGTCACCTAAAGGGGTCAGACCCCTTTAGGTGACAGTAGAGGCCGACGCAGCCATAAAAAAGCCCCGATTTTACTCGGGGCTTCTTTATAACGCTGCCGTTATTCCTATGAAAATCGCGAGAGTCTCCTTGCAGCCCACAACACCTTCTTTTATCGGGGCCTTATTCGCTTCAGGCACATCGGGGTCTCCCAGACTGGGTTCATAAACTTCGACGAATTTCTCCAGCGACTCCTCCATCCTCTTCGCCGTTTCCGACCAATTCTCCAGTGACGCCGCACTATATGCGATGCGCGAGTAACCTCTCCGGCCCCCGAATGCAACATGAAATCCCGCCACCCGGAGCGAACGGG
>JAUXGI010000102.1 GCA_030622295.1 Planctomycetota bacterium | reverse complement strand
GGAAGGCGTGAAATCCCTAGAAGGAAACGGCTTTCGGGCCGGGATTTAACCCGCATTTCCCACCAGGATTTTGCGGTGCGCACATAGGTAGATGTAGGGGACGGTCTTTAGACCGTCCCCCGGAACGGCCTAAAGGCCGTTCCCTACATTGCGCTTGTGAGAAAAGCGAATTAACCCGCGAGGCTCGGGGGGTCTGACCCCCGTCAGCACAACAGGCAATCCGCCTGAGGCAGGCTCCGCGCTCTCAGTCGGGTTGCGGGCGAAAGTGCCTCCCGGCCTCGGCCGGCGTATCGACTATGTGCGAAAACTTGTGCATGCCGACAAGGTCAAACACATCGGACACCTTCGGGGTCGGCCTGACAAGCACGATGTCGCCGTCGGCGGATCTCGCGCGGCTTATGGCTGCGAGAATCACACCGACGCCGGCGCTGTTGATGTAGTTCAACCCTGCCAGGTCCATGATTATCCGGGAGTGCCCTGCGTCGAGGGCCGATTCCAGCATCTTTTCAAAACGGCCAAAAGTGCCGGCGTCCAGGTCGCCTGCCAGTTCCATCATCAGCAGCCCGCCCGGCGCCTCCTTGATGTTTGCGCGGAAGCGCGCCTCGTCGTTTGTGTTGCCGGTATTGTCCATTGCCCGACCCCGTATTTACCTGGCGTACTTGGCCAGCGTGAGTTCGTTGTAATGTCCCGACAGGAACCTGTAGCGTACCTCATCCATCGCCCTGCGGATGAGGTGCAGGCCCATCCCGTGCCGGCTTCGCCCGATTTCGCCCAGCGACCTGTTGCACGGGTCAAACTTCTTGCCGGCATCGCGGATGCTCACTTCCACGGTGTCGCCGAAATGACGCACCTCGACTTCTATCGGGGGCAGTGCCGGGTCGGAGTTGTTATGAATGATTATGTTGCTCACGGCCTCATCTATTGCAAGGACCGTGCGCCAGGCCGCCTGCCGGGGCAGCGAGCGCGCGGAAAGGAAACCCCCTATTTCCTCTCTCATCGCCGCAAGACCCGTGAGGTCCCGCCTCATCACAATCCTTTTTGAATCCGCGCACATGTGATACTCCCTGTGTCTCTTATACTTCCGGCCCGCGCCAAGCAGGAGTCCATAATAAATGAACGGTTTGTGCGGGCCGGGGGTCAGACCCTTCCCGTCGCTTCGCTCCTCCTCAGCGTCTGACCCCCTAGCCGTCCCAAGTTCGGAGTTCAATAATTCAAAATTAATGGACACCTGCTTAGCGCAAGAGGCGCAGGTTCACCATCGTTATGTCGTCGTGCTGCTCGGCCCCCGCGCAGAAGCCGTCGACTTCGCCGACTATCGCGGATGAGAATTCGCCCGCGCTGAATGAGGCCATTGCGGCGGTCCGGCGCGCCAGCCGCTCCATGCCAAACTCATCCCTCTGCGCATTCATGGCCTCGGTTATCCCGTCGGTGTATAGGACCACGCGGTCGTTCGGTTCCATGTTGATAACGACCTCTTGCAGTTCATCGTCGAACACGGCGCCGCTGACGACGCCCAGGGCGAGGCCGCCGGGCTTGATGGTCCTTATCGTTGCCGTGCCCTCGTGCCAGTAGAGCATGGGGTTGTGGCCGGCGCAACTCATCTTCAGCGACCTGCGCTCCAGGTCTACGACAGCGTAGAAAGCCGTAACGAACATGCCTTTCTTTATGTCACGCGCAATGATTTCGTTCGTCTTGCGCAGGGTGTCCGCCGGGGAGATATTGCCGCGTGCTTCATATCTTATGAGACTGCGCACCATCGTCATGACCATGGATCCGGGCACGCCCTTGCCGGACACGTCCGCTATCATTATACCCCAGTGACGGCCGTCAATGGGAATAAAATCGTAGTAGTCGCCGCCGATTTCCCCGGCGGGCCGGTAGACGGCGTGTACTTCCATGCCGGGGAATTCGGGTATGGAGGACGGCAGCAGGGCCCTTTGTATTTCCTGGGCTATTTCAAGTTCACGGGCGAGCGCGCGCCGTTCGAGTTCGCTCTTCTGCGCCTCCCTGAGGCTGCGGGTCATCCTGTTGAACGTCTGGGCGAGCAGCCCGACCTCGTCGCTCTTGTAGCCGAAAGCCCGGTGATTCAGGTCTCCCCTGCTGACGACGTACATGTCGTGCACCAGTCTTCTCACGGGCCGCGTGACCAGCGCGGCCAGCAGAAACGAGAACCCGACCGCCGCCACCAGCGCGGCCACGCAGGCGATTATCACGTACGTAACGAATCTGGATGTGACCTCGTCTATTCTCCCGGCGGAAAGGAAGAGTATGACGTTGCCGGTCGCCCTGCCGTCTCTGTCCACTATCGTCTTGCGGAACTGGCGCACGGCGTATTTTTCCCTGCCCCCGCCGGGCTTGAATTCGGTGAACTCATCGTCCGCCACGTATATGTCTGTTTTGACGGCGTTCCCGTGCGCCCCGCGCGGCAGGTAGGGGCGCTCCCGGTCGAACTTCGCCGTCCCCCCACTGCCTTGCAGCGCTTCGTAGGACAGGACTATTTCCGCCTTCTGCACACTGTCACCGGTCCGCAGGTTCGGCCTGTCGGTAATGATTACGTTTATAATCCCGCTGGTGTCGAGGCCGGTCATCGTGATGGCGTCACGGAGAGGATTATCCTTGAGCCGCATCTCCTCCCTTCCGCGGGGCGGCGCCTCGGGATTCGTCTTGCTGTACCAGACTTCCATCCGGTAATCCCGTCCGTCCCTTGCGGCCTTCCAGTACTGCATGTCGACGGCGGCCAGTGCGTTGACTATTCGGGCGCCGCTTCCGTCTATCTGGTCGTTTATCTCGGCACGTACCAGCAACGCCACGACGAGACCGAACAGGGCAAAAAGAACCACCAGCGCAAGGGCGATGCGCCACGCGAACTTCACGGCGAGAGACGAGAGCGCCCCCGGCTGCTGCGGGGCAGCCCCCTCCGAACCGCCGGATATGCCTCCCGCGGTCCGAGCAGCGCTTCCTTCCGTCGCATGTTGTGGTTTAGATGCGTCCGTCATGGCGCCCTTCACCCGACTGTCTTTTCCATCACGCCTGCAACGAAGGCGTTGTAACACAAGAGTGCAATCCGCAAAACCACATTCGCAAGAACGCCGGCGGCGAGGTCGTCCAGGACGATGCCGGCCCATCCGGGCAGTCTTTCCGCCTGTCGGATGGGAGACGGTTTTGCGATATCGAAAATCCGGAACAGTATGAATCCGGCTGCAACCAGGGCGACCGGGCAGGCACAGGGCACGAACAGCATGGTCACGAACATGCCCGCGGCCTCGTCCATGACCATCTGCGGCGGGTCCGGTTTTTCAAAGCGGGCCTGCGCCCATTTTGCGGCGAATACAACGCCGAGCACGGCCAGGGCGGCCAGAGCGCCGATTACCGCGTACTGCAAGGGCGGAGCGACGAGGAGCAGCACTGCCAGGCAGATGAGCGCGGCCAGTGCGGCACCCGCGCTGCCCGGTGCGAGGGGGGCATAGCCGGTATAGAAGAAGGTCGCCGTCGCTTCCTTAAGCCGGTTCATTTGCCAGCACCCTGCGCGCGCGGAAGATGTACAGGACGCCGCTCAGCAGCGTCCAGCCTACGGCCAGCCATATAAGGACCGTGGTGAGGAGGGCAAACGCGAAGTGGGTGTACAACACCGCCTGGTGCAGAAACACGGCGCATATAGCGACGCTCTGGAACACCATCTTCTGCTTGCCCCAGAAATTGGCGCCGAACTTTATGTTGCGCGATTCGGCAAACCCTCTCAGCGCGCTTATCAGGAATTCCCTGCCGACGATCACCATCACCATCCACGGCGCCACGTTTGCGAGGTACCTCTCCCCCTCAGGCGTCAGGTAAGGATTGCCGTTCAGACAAATTGCGAAAAGCATAAACGTTCCGCATACCAGCAACTTGTCAACGAAAGGGTCCGCCACACGCCCGAAGGTGGTCTCAAGATTGAATCTTCTGGCCACAAAGCCGTCCAGCCAGTCGGTGGCCAGCGCCAGCATGAAGATGGCCAGGCCGATGAGATACCACAGGGGACGGCCTCCGGGGGTATCCGCCAGACGTATCGTAAAGAAGACGACAAGGGCGAGCAGCAGGCGAAGCAGGGTAAGGATGTTGGCTATGTTAAGCAGATTTCCGGAGGCGCGATTCGTGTCAGACATCGGATGCCCGTTGAGGAAATGAGAAAGAATCGGAATTGCGGTCATTAACGTCTGACCCCCTCGCCGATCCCCCGGAGGCCGCTCCCGAAGATACCGGGCGCGAAAAGGAAAAGAGCGGGGGGGCACAGCCCCCTCTTGCGCTTCCGGTTTGCATGACCTCGGAAATCGCTCCCGAAGACACTGGGCGCGAAAAGGAAAGAACCCCGCAAGGCGGGGCTGCCCGGTTACTCCTTCAGTTCCACAGACCAGTACGCGGCCCCCAGGAACTGTTTCCAGGAGCGGTATTTTTCGTGCCGGAGTTTCAATTGAATGAGGGGGTTCCGGCGGGGCCGCACCGGTCTTTTCACAAGCGCCATTCCCGCCTCCCGCGGCGTCCTGCCGGCCTTGTGATTGTTGCACGCAGTGCACGCACACACGACATTCCCCCAGACGGCATGCCCGCCCCTGGATTTCGGTATAACGTGGTCCAGCGACAACTCCATGGTCGAGAACTTCCCGCCGCAGTACTGGCAGCGGTTGCGGTCGCGCGCATAGATGTTGCGCCGATTGAACTTGACCTCATGGGGGGGCAGTTTGTCGTAAATCAGCAGGCGGATGATGCGGGGCACGGCTATCTCGAAACTGACCGTGCGTACCCAGTCGTCGCAGGCCTCGAAGTGTTCTCTGGCCTGTGACAGTTCCCTCCACGATTCGAAGTTATGTGTGTGGAACGTCTCTTCCTGCCAGTGGACAACCTCGGCGGCGCACTTGAACAGGAGTGCAAAGGCCCTGCGAGCCGTCGTGACGTGCACGGCCCTGAAGTGCTGGTTTAGCACCAGCACGTTGCATTCCAGTGCGGTTACACTCATCGCAACACCTTCCCCCCCACCCAGCGCACGGTTGAGCAGGGTAGACGTGGGCCTTCCCCCCTCTTCTTCCGTTGCAATACTAGCACGTTTTGGACGAAAGTCAAACCTTTTCCAGGTTAGCGAGGGGGTCAAGAGTTTATCCCGACGGAGGAGAGGCTGAGGAGCAGCCTTCGGCTGTCTTTTCCTTTCGCGCCTTCTCTTCTCGGACATTATTTCCGAGGTCATGCAAACCGAAAGTATAAGACCCCGCAAGGCGGGGCGGGAAATCCGCCTCAGGCGGATGACTCCCCGAGCGTACCGCGAACCCCCATCTTTAATCTTGACGGTGTAGTAGGGCGTGTGCCAGATTTGTGGGTATGGTAATCTGGGATACCATGTCTCTTCCATGGTGAAAAATGCGGGTTGGGGTCAAATCGCTGATAAGAACGTCTTGAATATGACGGATTTGCCGGTAGAATGCAGGCCCCGGTTCGGAGAGGGGAGCGCATGAATCCCCCCCACCCATCCCATTTGATTGGGGAACAGTAGTCGGGGATGCGGAATGAGCGCACTCGTGTCCAGCGCGCGATGT
>JAUXGI010000051.1 GCA_030622295.1 Planctomycetota bacterium | reverse complement strand
CTCGCTGTTCTACGCAGGATTCCCTTCAAGACAAGTCACATCGGTTTCCTGGTTACCCATCTCGCCCTCCTGGTGATTCTGGTCGGCGCCGTCCTCAATGGTCTGGGAGCGATAGAAGGAACCGTCGTTCTGAAGGACGGTGAAATGACAGATGCAATGCAGGTGGAGGAGAACGAGATATGTGTCAGCGATTCAAGCGGCTCTGTTTCAATCTTTGCAGGCGACGGATACGGGAGACGGTCACTCACGCCCGGTGAGGTGCTCGCCGAACTCCCCTCCGGAACGCACGTGGTCGGTGTGGATTGTTTTGCGAACAGCAGAACAGTTAAACATCTTATCAACGACCCCGACGCCCCGCGCAGCCCCGCCGTGGTTTACGGCGGTGTGGGAAAAACCGTCCTCGCGGACGGCAGGGAAGTTGAGATTGCGTATCGCGGAAAGCGTAAGCGCCTGCCGTTCACACTGACTCTGGTGGAATCAAGACCGCTCACATACCCCGGCAGCAACCGGCTGATGGGCTTTGAAAGCGAGGTCCTGGTCAGGGAAGGTCTGAACGGCGAACCCGTCAGAAAAACCGTTCGCGTCAACGAGCCGCTCCTGATTGCAGGCTATAAGGTGTTCCAGGCGACGCCCGACGACTGGCGCGGTGGGGGGGCTTCCAGATTCAAGATCGCCCTTGACCCCGGTGTGAATGTCATATACATCGGCTGCGCCGCCCTCGTCGCGGGCCTTATCATCACATTCTACGTCAGGTCATCCTCTTCCGTGGTGAGAGATGCAGGTCAATAACAGCAAAAGGGGTCAGACCCCTTTTGCTGTTATTAACCCGCTATCATGGGTGTTGACTGCTCTCTGGCCAAGGACCCAAGGAACGAGTTGTCTGCTACCTATGTGTCACGTGCGGCAGCAGTTAAGTATAGCCATGGTGAGGGACCAAGAGTATGGTTTCCCTCTTGGCTTATGACGGTTCTGTCTATAACAGCAAAAGGGGTCTGACCCCTTTTGCTGTTATAGACGCCTTGACAGGAGAAGTAAGGCGTGCGTTGTTTTCTCGTTACAGCCATTGTGTTGACGATTGCTGCGGCCTCGCCCACTGGCGCCGGCGCGTTGTCCGGAGTCGTTGCGCTCAAGACCCTGCCGGTGCTCGATGCCGGGCGCGTCAAGCCCCTCGATACCTTCGCGCGCGAGTTCGCCCTCGAGGTTACAGGCAGTGAATCGTGCGCCGGAATGGACCACATGGAACTGTTCCTGCTCTTCTTGCTTAATCCTGAAAAGGCGGCGAGGGAGCCCCTCGTCTATGTGCGTTCCGCCTTGTTGAGGGAGGAACTGGGCCTGCCTGCCGGCGAGACCCGTTTCGCCGCGTTTGACCTCCTCAGGAACAGTCGGTTCAAATCGGCGCTTCGTACCGTTGCGAACTCCCCGCGGCAAAGGATGCTCTTCGATGAGGCATTTGATTTGCTGCGGCTGCTGACAAGACTTGAGAACATAAAGAAAGAACTCCGCGCGGTCCCTCCTCCGCCCGGCGGGCGCGAGTGGCGCCCGCTGGAAGATGTCGTCGATGCCGGCGAACCATCTTTGAAAAGGGTGCAGGCGGCGTTCAATGCGATGGCATCCGCCTGCGTTGCGCACCAGGAGAGAGAGTTTTCTTCTGCGGCGGATGAATTCGTCTCTGCCTTGCGTGCCGTGAATCCCGACGCCCGGCCCAACGAAACCGTGCTCTCTCTGGAGGTGTTTGACAACGAAATCCGTCCGTTTCAAAAGGCATGGATATTATATTTCGTCGGCTTCGCCGCGTCGGTCCTCTTGCTGTTCCTTGCGAAAGGGCGCATCAGGTTAATCGCGCTGGTGCCCGCTGTCGCTGGTTTGCTCCTCCACACGGGCGGGCTTTGCCTCAGGGCGATTATCGCCGGCAGGGTTCCTCTGGGCGATATGTACGAATCCGTCGTATTCATGGGCTGGGGAGCGATGGTCCTCGGCCTGATACTCGGAGCGATATACCGGCGCGGTCTGTTTGCGGTTATCGCCGTTCTTGTAGCCGGTGTGTCGCTGCTCCTGGCCGATTATCTCCCCGGCGGGGCGGGACTGCAACCGCTGCCACTGGTCATCAGCAACAGCACGTGGCTCACCGTTCACGTCGCAACAATAGTCCTCGGTTACAGCGCCTTTTCCCTTGCCGCGGGTCTGGCGCACTACGGGTGGGGCGTGTATTGCTTTGCGCCGCAAAAGGAGTTGCTGTTCAAATCGGTTTCGAATTTCGTCTACCGTGTCGTTCAGGTGGGTGTTGTCTTCCTCATCGCGGGTACCGCCATGGGCGGGGCCTGGGCCAACGAATCCTGGGGGCGTTTCTGGGGGTGGGACCCGAAGGAAACGTGGGCGATGATTACAATCCTGGTTTACATGATAATCCTCCATGCGCGACGCTGCGGCCGGCTGCGCGAGTTCGGCCTGGTCATCGGCGCAATATCCGGATTCCTGGTCGTCCTCATGACCTGGTACGGCGTCAACTACCTGCTCGGCACGGGCCTGCATTCCTACGGGTTCGGCGCCGGCGGCAGGGCGCTCGTCCTGCCGGCGGTTGCGGCTGAGTTCATCATAATCTTTACGGGCATCTCCGTCCGTTCGGCACGGGTCGCCGTGTCTGAGATGAAACCATCCACGGGTTCCTGAAAACGGTTGCACATCCGGCATCCTGCGTGTCATCCCCTTTTCAAACTTGCAGAAAGCGGAAACGTAGATATGGTTCAACGCGATTTCCGCAAAGCAGAAGCATGAACCGGTCCACGGCCATCACCGTTGCGCCCGGCCGTTTGTTTGATTCAGGAGGCGATTTTGGAAGCACTGAAATCTGGAAAACTCAATCTTGTCGACTTTCTTCTGTTTTCCGGCCAGGGCGAGGGCCTGGGCCTGGCGTGCAGGGTGCAACTTGTCTCGGCGGGCAAGTTCCCCCTGACCGTGAACAAGGACGCCATAGTTGCATCCGCAAGAAAGAAAAGGGGCATGCTCGGCATGCTTGCCGGCAGGCGTTCGTTCATGTCGTCCATCAAGTACCTGAACGGTAAAAGGCCGGTTCCAGACGGGCTGAACTTCTACGAGCGCGCCGTCTACGAAGGCGCCGACGACAACTGGTTCCCCGGACATTACCAGGCAATGGTCGCGACGTACAACCGCATGGGGCTGATGAAGGAAGGCAATGTCGGCTATCGCGGTGAAGAGTTGCGCGGTATATACCAGTCGGCCGTTGACAGATTGATGTCCGCGCTCAAGAACGGTTCGACAGTGGAAATGGCGCGGCTGCTGAACGACTACGCGGCGTGGTACTATGCATTCTTCGCTCTCCCGCTGCCCGGACTGGAGCCCAAACAACTGAAGGCCCATGTCAAAGGGCGCAACGTCGAAAATCGAGACGCGCTCATCAGTGATGGCGACCTTGTTGCGATGCTTGACGACGCCGCTCTCCACGCGCTCGCCGCAGTGGAGATGATTTCCGGCTGAGCGTTCAGAAACGGGAACAAAAGGGGTTAGAGATACCTTTTGTTTCCGTTTATTTTCAGTCTAATTTCAACTTCGGGGTCAGACCCCAAAGTTGAAATTAGGTTACTTCCCCGTTCAGGCAAGGGTTTTGCGCTATAGAATCCGGTTCATACTGTCGATTAGAGCGATTGCCGGTCAAAAAAAAGAAGCGCCCGGAATACAGGCTATGAACGGCCGTCGGAAGCGGGACCGGGAGCGTGCCGAGGTAAGATACGCACCCGGGTCTGCCTTGCATGGGAAGTACCCCGTTGCCTGTTGCGAGAGGAACTTCGGATGAACGAGAGCCAACTGGAAGCGCTCGCTGGAATCATCGGATGGACTCTGGGGGTGCTGCTCGGCATAAATGGTCTCGTAGTGGGTCTGATGTGTTCGGGCAACTTCAGGAAGTATCGCCGTTTCATTTCCGTAAACATCCGCGTCTGGATATACGTGGGTCTCCTGGGTGTATCGTCCGGCGCTGTGTTTGTCTTTGGCCGGTATCCTCGCGCCGTCTGGCACCCCTGCGTCCTGATTGGTCTCGTTCTGCTGGTTCTGGGCCTGATGCTCAAACGCGCTGCCGAGCGTCACGCGCAGGCCATAGAACGGGAGCACTCGCGTCCGACCGGCCCACACCGTCACTAACCCCCCCCCCGATGGTTCAGGCCCTTTTTCTCCCGTGGTATTGCATTTTCTGCGAAATCGGTGGTTGGATTGGCAGGAGAAAAAGCGGCCCGGGGAGCGCAAAATTGCGCGCGCGAGGGGGATTTGATATTGACAGTGCCTTCCTTAATGTTATATTTGGGTCCAGGGTGGAGCCGGCGGTTCGTAAGATTGACCTGCATAAGAGGTATACTATGCCTGCTCAGACAGTATGGGGCATCGATATCGGCGAGTCGGCAATCAAAGCCGTTAAGATGGCCCGGGTGCGCGACTATCTCGAAATCATCCGCGTGGACATGATTCCAATCGGTCCGCCGGGCGGTGCCGAGGAAAGCACGGTGGACAGGGAAACGCTGCTGATAGCGGCGCTCGAGGAATTCGTTCGACGGCACGACCCTTCCGACTCACGCGTGATAGCATCAATCCAGGGGCGCAACACATTCTGCAAACTAATCACTCTCCCTCCGGTTGAACCCAAGCGCATTCCAGAGATAGTGCGCTTTGAGGTGAAGCAGCAGATACCTTTCCGCATTGAAGACATCGTATGGGATTACGTCCAGTGCAAGAAGGACTACGCCCCCGGGGAAGAGATTGAGGTAAACCTGGTGGCCATTCGGAAGGAGATAGTCGAGAACTTCGTGGAGACATTCGCCCAGGCGGGCATAAGGCTGGACGGCCTGCAGGCGACGCCGCTGGCCCTGTACAATCTGGTTAAGTACGAACTGGCGCCGGAGGGCAACGTCGTCGTCATCGACGTCGGCGCCCGGTTGACCGACCTGGTGATTGTGGAGGGGGAGCGCTTTTGGCCGCGCACGCTGGGCATTGCGGGCAAACACATAACAAAGGCCCTTGAGGACAAGTTCGAAATCCCCCCGGCCGAGGCCGAGTCGCTGAAGTTGAGCGCGGCGGACTCCAAGCATTACCAGAAGATATTCGGCGTCGTAAGGCCGGTACTGAAGGACCTGGTCACCGAGATTCACAGGACCATCGGTTACTACAAGTCCCTGTCGAAAGACGTGACCTTCGACAAGGTCATATTCCTGGGCAACGGAACCAAACTGGCCGGGTTCGAGAAGTTCTTCGGCGAGAACCTGCCGTACAGGATAGAGGTCGTCCAGGGGTTGAAGAATATCCGCGTCTCCAGGCGTTTGAACCTGAAGGCGCTCAAGGGATACCTGCCGGGATTCGGCGTGGCGATAGGCCTGGCCATCCACGGCCTGAGGGAGGGCCGGCTGCGGGTGAACCTCCTGCCGGATGAAATCAGCGGCAAAATGCGCCCCGGCAAGATCATTGCCATGGCGGCGGCTCTGCTGTTCATACTGCTGGCGCTGCCGACGGGCCTCGTTACAAGCAACGTCGGCGTTGCCGCTTCCGAGCGTCTGGCAGGTATTTACTCCGGGGACAAGAATAAAGACAAACCGGCGGCCCGGGATGTAATGGATAAACACAACACGGCATCCTCTCAAATGGCGCAGATGCAAAAGGTCCAGGATGAGGCGCGGTCGAAGTACCTGAAGCCCTACGAGACGCTGGAGTTGCCGATTCACGTGCTGAAGGCGCTGGACAGGCTGACGCCGCGAGGCAACCTGAAGGAGGTGCCGACCCCCGGTGGGAAGAATCTGATAATAAAACGCGATGAAACGGATAAAATCTACCTCATCAGCGTTGAGTACCAGAATATCCTGAGGGTAAAGGAGGAGCCCAGACCGAAGCCCGGCAAAAGGCTGCCGCCGCCCAGGTTCGTGCGCGAGGTGAAGGTGGTAGTCACCGGCCTGGTCAGGGTCAAAGGCGACCTGCGGCAAACCAGCGGCTATATCCAGAACGCCTTCCTCAGCGGACTGAACGAACACCGGCTCTCGGCCACCCGCATGCAGATCATGTCCGAGGCGGCTTATGGCGGGCAGATGGATGACCTCTTCAACAAATGGAATGGCGGCATCCTGAAGAAAATCCTCAAGAAAAAAGCGGACCGTGATGAATTCGAGGCCGGCCTGAGCCTGTACTATTTGCGGCAGCCGTCGTTCAAGGAGAAGATGAGATACAAGAATCCGAAGGACCCTGATGCGGACCCATACGGTTACTACGATGCGCTTGTGAAAGAAATAGAAGCAGAAGCCAGGCAACCGGCGCAGTGGGGGGAGAGATGGCAGACAGACGACTTCTGGGATGACGGTGAGCCCAAGCCAACGGATGATGCGGGACGGTTTTTCGTCTTCAAGGTCACCTGGTACATTAATCCTGAAGCCGCTTTTCCAGAGGCTTAGAACGTTTAACAAAATGCCCCGGTCGCAGCCTTCCGGGATAGTCTCTTAGTCGAACTCAAACCATTCACGCGGAGAATCATACATGGAGGGCAAGTTCAAGAAGATCCTCATCGTGGCATTTGTCGGCCTGATAGTGGTCCTGTTGGCATGGCAGTGTCTTGTCATAGGGCCGTTGTGGGCCAAGATTGTTGAAAAGGTGCAGGAGCATGAGACGAACTGCGCCACTGTCGGCAAACTGAAGAAAATGGACGGTGTCATGCTGGCGGATTCGAGTCAGGAGCCGCCTCCCGCCGAGGCCGCAGAGAAAAACCTGAAAACCGCCGAGGAACAGGCGAGAATGCTCCTGGAGCGAATCCGGCGTGATGACGTCGAATTTGAGTCTTTCTTCAAGGATGAAAACGGCAGAGAAGTTGAGACCTCGACGGCCTTCGCCGACCTTCACCAGGACTATGTCAAGAAGAAACTCCTGACTCTGCTCGAGGAGAAGGGTGTCTACAACCCGCCTTCTGAGGACGCTTCCCCTGCCATCAGAGTTAAGGACTTGCTGCGCCAGCCCGATATCAGCGAAGAAGAGCGGAAGGCCCTCCAGAAGCAGGCATGGATATACCAGCGCATCGAATACTCGCTCCTAAAGACCACGTTTGACGGAAAAAAACCTCTTGTGAGGGAACTGCTCCCCCCTTCAGGGAAGGGCAAGCAGGCCGTCGCAATAGCGATTGCGCACTGTGAGGAAGATGATGAGGAGGAAAAGGCCGACCCCGAAAGGGCATCCGAGGAGCCGCT
>JAUXGI010000236.1 GCA_030622295.1 Planctomycetota bacterium | reverse complement strand
TGTACGACCCCTGAAACTCCTCTGGTTCTCGTTTGCGAAATCAACTTCTGTCTCACACGGATTATGTCGAGTTCGTGTCTGACGCACGTAGATTCTTCCTCGCTCAGGCACAGGCCCCTGAGGACACGGGGCCTCTTGCCTGCGATGATGTCGGCGACGTCGCACGCGCCCCCCGCCACAACGGCCTCTGTCCGTTCCATCAGCGGCGGCAGGGCCTGCCGGTTTATCAGTTTTACTCCGGCCGCCGGGTCCACAAGGCATCCCGACAGCGGGTCGGAGTGCATCAAACCGGGAATCGTGTACTGTTTGGCCCTTCCAACCAGCGCCTTCGTCGTGCGGAACAGCCCGAAATAGAACGTGTCCGCGCCTTCCGGCGAAGTCCAGAAGGAGATTATCCGGGCGCTGCCGCCGATTTTCTCGACTACGGCTTCCACCATGATTTCAGCGGCGAACCCGTTGTCTGCGGCGTCGGATGCCGGCTGCGCGCCTGCGAAGGCGTGTTGATAAGTCGGCATGCTAAGTTCAGTCCAGCCGCTTCCAACGATTTCCCCGCCGTTGAACGCCACCACGTTTATCCAGTAGATGGTTTCAGGGTCGTCCGTCGCGCTCAGATCGATTTCGAACGAATACTCGGGGCTCGCCACGCGGTGGTTGAGGTGCGCGATTTCCAGCACTTCAAAACTCAGCGCCGGGTGCTCTGCGACCGGCGCCAGCGACTGCACGGGACAGGAGAGGGTCCGCGCGAACTCCAGAGCCTTCTCGACGGTCTCGGAGGAGAGCATCGGGTAATGTGCGTCGATGCAGACGAGCGGCTCCGCGCCCAGTCTGTTGAGCGGCTCACAGGGCAGGACTCCCAGCGCCTCGAACTGCTCCGCATATTCCGGGCAGCCGGTTGTCCCGTGCACGGTTGTAATCAGCGCGGATTCCGCCGCGATACGCACGGCGCGCGCGATGAGCGTTTCTCCCAGGGGGCGCTTCAGAAGCAAGCCACCCGTACCGTCACTGGAGGCTATGACAACGGCTCTCATGTCTCTCCAAATCGAAAAGGCCTTCGCGTATGACCTGCTCCGCCAGCAGAAAATCTTCCTTGTTGTTTACGTCTATTCTGAGCACCGGGTCCTCGACGATGGCGCTGCAGGTTTCGTTCTTGAAGCGCATGTCGCCTCCGGCGATTTTGGCTCTGAAGTATTCGCGCCGCTCGACGGCGGATGCATCGCCCTGGCGGACGCCGGGAGGCAGGTTGACTTCCGCGCGGATGTTGCCCATCAGCGACAGCAACCTGCGCGATGCATGGGCCACCGGATGCACCAGGGTGTGCTCCAGCAGCGGCCTGACAGCCGGCCACCTGCTCTTCCCATCCGCGGCGACCAGTTCCCACGGGTTTGTCGTTATCGGGTAGGCGCACTGGGACCATATCGCCACCGTGTATGCGGCGTTCACGACCTCTTCCATCAGTGCGAATGTGCGGAACGGATACGTGGGGAAAAGTATTGCAAAGATGTCCGGCGAGTATCCCTCGCGTGATTTCAGTTCATCGAGCAGGTGGTTTATCGCCGAGCGCATGTCCGAACGGTCGCCGGCCATCGCCCCGGGCCTCAGGAAGGGAACCTCGGCGCCGAACTCCATGCTCACGGCGGCAATCTCCTCGTCGTCGGTGGATACGACCACCCGGCTGAAACAGCCGGAGTCGATTGCCTGCATGATGGTGTGCGCAATCAGCGGCACGCCGCAGAGATCGCGGATGTTCTTTCCCGGCAGGCCCTTTGAGCCCTTGCGTGCAGGGATGACTGCAAGTATTTCGAAGCCGTCCATCATGTTATTACCGTCGCCTCCAGTTTCTCATTTTCCCCTTCGTACTTGTTGTCCCCGGACATCGTTTTCGAGGTCATGCGAGCCGGCCAGTGTTCCTTGCCCTGGCGGACCATCCTCCGTATCCGCTTCTCCAACGACAAGGGCGCGCTGCGCGCCAGCATGACAAACCGGCGCAGCCTGGCATGGGTCCTCCGCGCCGGATTGAAGCGCGAGTCTATACTCCGCGCCTCGTCTATCCGCCCCTTGCCGAATCTTCCCCGGCAAAAATCATCCAGTCCCATTACCACCGCCAGTATCTTCGAGTACGCCTTTTCCTTTTCGAATTTTCTCAACAGCCGCACCATGTCACGGGCGTATGATTCGACGAAGCGGTCGAAATTCTGCGGGTAGTTCTTCCACACGTAAAGCCCGCGGTTGCGCGCATCGACGTACAGCGTCAAGAGAGAACCCATGGTCCGGCTGATCTTGTGCCGGACCCTCGCGCGCGGGTTTACCACTACCCTCATGCCTTCCGCGCGGGCACGCGCGCACCAGTCGGCATCCTCGAAGTAGATGAAGTACGCCGGGTCGAGCAGGCCGACCTTCTCCAAAATCTCCGCGCTTGTAAACAAGGCCGCGCCCGTTATGTAATCACACTCGCGGATTGCTTCGTACTGTCCCGTATCTTTCTCGAAAATTCCCTCATGTGTTCCCGTGCCGGTGACCGGGTCCATGACGCCGCCGACATGGTTTATCACGCCGGGTCGGTCGTAAAAATATACCTTCGCGCCGACGGCGGCGATGTCCGGAGCGCTGTTGAAGGTATCCGTCATCTCATCAAGGATGTTCGGCTCGACCACCGTGTCGTTGTTGAGGAGCAGTATGTATGTACATTCGAGTTCCTCGATAGCGGCGCGGATGCCCAGGTTGCAACCGGCGGAAAACCCGAGGTTTTCGGCGCTGCGTATTATGTTGATGTCCGGAAACCGGTGTCGTATCCGCGCGATGCAAGCGTCGCTGGAGCCGTTGCCTATTAATATTATCTCCACGCCCGCGCGCTCGATCTTTTCAAGCGACGCCAGGCATTCGATGGTATCGTCGGAGTCCTCCATGGTAAGGAGAATGACTCCGATTTTTTCTTCGTGGTTGAGGCTCGGGAAGTCAGACCCTTCCCGCCCCGCCTTGCGGGGCTCCTCAGCGTCTGACCCCCTTTTCTCGCGCAGGGCGCGGACTTCCTTTATGACGGCGCGCAGGCAATGGCGCTGACGGCGGCGGGTCTCGGCGTCGTCCCGCGTCAGGTCGGCATACTTCCTGTATATCGCGCGCATTGCGCCGATGGACGGCGCGCGCCGGGTAAACGTGAGGCTCGTTCTATCCCGCCACCAGCGCACGTCCGCGGTGGTCTTGTAAACCGGCACGAAGTCGTAGTTCTGCGACAGCCGCACCCACATGTCCCAGTCCTCGTGGATGACCAGGTTCTCGTCGAAGATGCCGGCCTTGTCGAGGCATTCGCGGCGAAAGACGAGGTTATGGACCGGGATATAATTCATCACGAGCATCTGTTTCCTGTCGAAGGGATGCTGCTCGCGCACTTCCCGTCCGACTATCCGATATCCGTCATGCGTCTTCTCGATGAGCGCCTTTTCCGAGTTCGAGTACGCGACGGAAAGCCCCC
>JAUXGI010000198.1 GCA_030622295.1 Planctomycetota bacterium | reverse complement strand
CCCAAGATTCTCGCTGTTGCCGTCACGGCCTACCTCCTGATGCAATGGATGATATCGGTCGTGGTCGAGTTCACCAGGCACATGTTCGAGGAAATGCCCTGGTTCTTTTACCCGTAGCGTGCAGGGAAATGTCTCCCGCTGATATTACAAACATAATCGACGACCTCAAGTTTTTCGTGCTGATAGTCTTTCGTGTCGGCGGGATGGTGATGATTGCGCCGTTCTTTGGCAGCAGGACGATCCCGCGGAAGGTGAAGTCCGCGCTGGTCCTGGCGGTGGCGGCGGTCCTGTTCCCGGCGGTAGGTCACGCCGGTGTGGTCCTGCCGGACAACATGGGCGGGTACTTCTCCGTTGTGGTGGCGGAGGTCGCTGTCGGGGCTTTAATGGGTTTCGCCGCCCTGATAGTTTTTGCCACGATTCAGTTGGGCGGGTTCATCGCGGGTCAGCAGATAGGACTTGCAATAGCCCATGTATACGACCCAACCTCGGGGCAACAAACCTCGCTGCTCAGCCAGTTGCTTTACATGTTTGCGCTGGTGGTCTTCGTGCTTTGCGGCGGGCACCACATGTTGCTGCGCGTGCTTGCAGTTTCCTACGACATGGTGCCCGTCAGTCGCGCCTGCATTGCGGGGGGTACTTTCAAGGTGCTCGGCACGGGAATGTTCAGCGAGATGTTCGTGAACGCCGTAAGGATTTCCGCACCGGCGGTAATCACGCTGATGCTCGCTACGATCGTCATGGCCATTGTGGCGCGCACCGTGCCCGAGATGAACATTTTCAATATAGGTTTCGCGATGAGGCTGGGGCTGGGTCTTGCGGTTATGGCGCTGTCGGTGCCCGCGCTGGCGTGGATATTCCAACGCCTTTTCGAGCGCCTGGCCGCAAACCTCGAACTCCTCCTGAATTCAATGACACCGGTCACTTAAGCCCACAGCGTGGTCTGATTTATGTCTGACGAAAGTTTCGGCGAACGGACGGAACCGGCGACCCCGCGCAAGCGGGAGAAGGCGCGCAAGCGAGGACAGGTCGCCAAAAGCCAGGACATGAACACGGCGGTCCTGCTTCTGGGGGCGCTGCTGATACTGAACTTCTGCGGCCAGAACATCCTTGAGCAGATGTCCGCGCTGAACGTGCACTTGCTGTCCAGTATGCATGTGCCGGAAATCACCCCCCGCAACCTGCACCACTACCTGGGCTACGGAATGGTGGCTCTCTTTCAGATGTTGCTGCCGGTGCTGGCGGGTTTGTTCGTCCTGGCCGCCGCAATCAACCTGCTGCAGGTCGGCCCGGGCGTCAGCCCGGAGGTCTTCACGCCGAAGCCCTCCCGCTTCAATCCCATCAGCGGGTTCAAGAGGATGTTCTCGAAGCGCGGCATCGTAAAACTCGTGATGAGCCTCTTCAAAATTGTCGTCATTGCCGCCGTCTTGTTCTGGACGGTGAGGGATAAGATAAACGAGATAATCCCGACGGTCCAACTCAACGTGGGGCAGATACTGGCGTACATCGGTTCGTCATCCTTCACGCTCGGCGTCAGGATCGCCGTCGTGCTGCTGGTGCTTTCCATCATCGACTACGTCTACCAGCGCTGGCAGTACGAAGAAGACCTGAAGATGACAAAGCAGGAGGTAAAGGACGAGATGAAGCGGTACGAGGGAGACCCGAAAATCAAGGAGCGGCGCACAAAGATACAGCGTTCTATCGCCTATCAGCGCATGATGCAGAGCGTCCCCGAAGCCGACCTGGTCGTGACCAACCCGACTGAACTGGCCGTGGCGCTGGAGTACAAGCGCGAGGAGATGGCTGCGCCGCGCGTCGTAGCCAAGGGCGCAGGCTATGTCGCCCAGAAGATACGCGAAATAGCGGTCGCCCATGGCATACCCATTGTCGAGAACAGGGCCCTCGCCCAGGCCCTGTACAAGAGCGCCGAGGTGGGTCAGGAAGTCCCCCCGGATCTCTACCAGGCCGTCGCCGAGGTGCTGGCCTACGTCTACGAGCTCGACCGCAGCAAAACCGCCCGGGCGTCATAGGATGCGGGGTCCGGTCACGGAGCAAGCAAGGGGATGCGGGATGAGGGATGAGTGGTCGCGGTGGCGCGGTTGGTTCCATGGTCTCAACCTGACACCTGGAACTTGAAACCCGGAACTTGAAACTTGAAACCTGAAACCAATCAGGCATGGCTGTAACACCCGTACAATCTGTTGTATCGCACTTCCGGCGCAACACCGACCTGGTGCTTGTAATAGCGATGGTGGCCATGCTGGTCGCCATCATCGCACCCCTGCCGCCGTACGTGTTGGACTTCCTGCTGATCCTCAACATATCGCTTTCGGTGGTAATCCTTTTCACGACGATTTACGTTACCGAGCCGCTCCAGTTCTCCGTCTTTCCGACGATGCTTCTGATGACCACGTTTTACAGGCTGGCCCTCAACATCGCTTCCACCCGCCTTATCCTCGGAAACGTGGACCCGACGGAGCCTCCCCTCTTTGCGGGGCGCGTGCTGTACACGTTCGGGGCCTTCGTCGGAGCAAACAGTCCCGTCGTCGGCTTTATCATATTCGCCATCCTCGTCATCATCCAGTTCGTCGTTATCACCAAGGGCGCTACGCGCATATCCGAGGTCGCGGCACGCTTCACGTTGGACGGCATGCCCGGCAAGCAGTTGAGCATCGACGCCGACCTCAACGCCGGCCTCATTACCGGGAGCGAAGCCCGAGACCGCCGCGACAAACTCGGTCGCGAGGCCGACTTCTACGGCTCGATGGACGGCGCAAGCAAGTTCGTCCGCGGCGATGCAATCGCGGGAATAATCATCACAATCATAAACATCATCGGCGGACTGATAGTCGGCTACGTCGCCTTCAAGGACATCGGGAAGGCCGCCCGTGTTTACACAATACTGACCATCGGCGACGGGCTCGTCAGCCAGGTTCCCGCGCTGCTTGTCTCCATATCCGCCGGCATCATCGTCAGCCGCGCCGCTGCGGAGAGGAACCTCGGGCGCGATTTCTTTACGCAGATATTCTCTCAGCCCCGCGCACTGTTCATGGTGGCCGGATTCCTGGGCATCATGCTGTTGGCCGGATTTCCCGCCGTGCCCATATTTGTGGTGATGATCGTATGCGCCGCGGCCGGCATATTCCTGGTGCGGGGCAGACGCCAGACCGTGCTCGCAGAGGCGGAAAGGAAGGCAAAGGAGGCGCCCCCGAAGCCGGAGCGCGTCGAGGCGCTTTTGCATGTCGACCCCATGGGCCTGGAGGTCGGCTATGGGCTTATCAAACTCGTTGACGCATCGCAGGGCGGGGACCTGCTGAACCGCGTCACGATGATACGGCGGCAAACGGCCATTGAGATGGGCTTCATCGTGCCGCCCATCAGAATACGCGACAACATGCAACTCGACCCCGACGAGTACGTCATCAAGATAAGGGGCGTCAAGGTCGCCGCCGGCAAGGCCGTCGCCGACGGCTTCCTCGCCATGGATTCGGGCGCCACCACCGGCAAGATAGAAGGCGCTGAAACCAGGGAACCGGCCTTCGGCCTGCCGGCCGTCTGGATTACGGCCGCTCAGCGCCAGCGCGCAGAGGCGCTGGGCTACACCGTCGTCGACGCCACCACGGTCATTGCAACCCACCTCTCCGAGGTTATCAAATCCAGCGCCGTCGACATCATGACCCGCGAGGACGTGAACAACATCCTGGAGAACCTGAAGGAAACGGCTCCCGCCCTTATCGCGTCGGTTATCCCCGACGTGCTGAAAATCAACGACGTGCACAGGGTGCTGCAGCGCCTGCTCGGGGAGCGCGTCTCCATACGAGACCT
>JAUXGI010000201.1 GCA_030622295.1 Planctomycetota bacterium | reverse complement strand
GCTGCCGGAGTAGAGGTCTAACCCGCATTCCTCCGCCGGAATCGCAAAGTGTCCCCCACCAGCCGGCATCCCCCGAATCAAACTTCAAAAACATTATCCGGTCAACTCAGGTAAAGGGAAGCCATGCGCTGAAACGAAATTGACTGAACGCCGGGTTCGGCGGAAGGCGACGGTCACCTTGCCGCTCCTGCATCCCTTTTCCTCTACACGCTTGCGTTGCAGGGGCGCATGTGGTAATTTTACGGTATTCAGCACGGAGATTTTTCCCGCCACGAGGGCAGCGATTGGGTCGTAACGATAAAACGAAGCAGGCGGAAGAAGAGTTGCGCCTGGCTCGCCTGCTGCACCGCCGGGCTGAGGGCCGCTCGGATATGGAGGAGGTGCGGCGCATTCTCAATAAAAACGCCCGGTTCCTCGCCCCGGGACACGTTGAGCGACTGTGGCAGGAGTACAACGACCTGCTCAGGCTGCTCAATATAAACCTGGACATAAGCGCAGAGCACAACCTGTCGAAACTGCTGGACAAAATCATGGACACGGTCATCGCCGTGGTGAAGGCGGAGCGCGGCTACCTGATGCTGCTCGACAGGAAAGGGAACCTTCGCTTCGAAGTGGCGCGAGGCATCGACCGGCAGGACCTTGCGCCCGGCCGGCCCCACGCGGTAAGCCGCTCCATCGCGCAGCGCGCAATTCGGACCGGCCAGGAAATCCTGACGAACAATGCCGAGGAAGATGAGCGCTTCGCGGACTTCGCCAGCGTACAGGACTTCCAGTTGCGCTCGATAATGTGCGCGCCCCTGAAAATAAGGAAGAGCGTCATCGGCGCGCTATACGTGGACAACAGGTCCATCAAGGGCAACTTCAGCCAGAAGGACCTTGACTTGCTGGAGACCATCTGCGCCCAAGCGGCCATCACCATAGAGAACGCCCAACTGGTGGAGGATAATGTAAAGAAGCAGCAGAAACTTCTCGCCGCGAAAGAGGAGGTGGAGATACTGAACAGGCAACTGGCCGAGAAGGTGCAGCGCCAGTCACATGAACTGGCCGCCGTGCGCAGGTCTCTGGAACGCAGCCAGATGTACTTGGAGACGAAATACAACTACGACAACATCATCGGCCGGAGCGAGCCGCTGCAGCGTGTCTTTCGCCTGCTCGACCGCACCACCGACACCGACGTGCCCGTGCTCATACAGGGAGAGAGCGGCACGGGCAAGGAACTCGTCGCACGCGCGATACACTTCAACGGCCCGCGCAAAAACCAGCCGTTTATCTCGGAAAACGCATCCTCTATCTCGGAAACGCTCTTCGAGTCCGAACTGTTCGGTCATGTGAAAGGCTCCTTCACCGGAGCGATCTCGGACCGCAGGGGGCTGTTCGAACTGGCGGACAAGGGAACGCTGTTCCTGGACGAGATTGGCAACCTGAGCATGGAGATGCAGAGCAAGCTCCTTCGGGTGATAGAGAACGGCGAGATACGGCGCGTCGGCGGCAAGGAAGTCCGCAAGGTCTCCGTGCGCCTCATCACCGCGACCAACAAGGACCTGGCCGCCCTGACCGGTCGCGGCCTCTTCCGCGAAGACCTCTACTACAGGCTCAATGTCATCAAGATAGTCCTGCCGCCGCTCAGAGAACGCAAGGAAGACATATCACTGCTGGTCGACCACTTCCTGAAACAGCACGCCGAGGCCTCGGGCACGCTGGAGAAAACCCTCTCGCCGGAGGCAATGGCGCTGCTGGTGGAGTACGACTGGGCCGGCAACGTGCGCGAACTGGGAAACGAAATCAAGAGGCTGGCCGTGCTGAGCGCCTCCGCACGGGTCATCACGCCGGAATACATATCGCCGCATATACGCAATGCCCCGCCCCCCTCAACCATTACAATCCCAGAGCAACCCTGCGACCTTCACGCCACAATCGAGGAAATTGAGAAGCGCATAATCCTGAACACGCTCAACACATTCCGCTGGAACAAATCCAGGACCGCCCGTATGCTGGGGCTGAGCCGCGACGGACTGCGAAAGAAAATGCTGCGCTACGGCATCCGGCCCTCTGAAAGCGACCCGGGCAACCAGGGCCAGACAACCTCGGAGCAGGCAAATGAGTGAGACGGAAGAGTTCCTGAAAGAATCAGGGGAAGCACTGCAGCCCATTGCAGGGGAGATGCTCCGGGCCGCCACCGGCAGCCTTAACACGCTCTGTGGGAAAGCGGTTTCCTGCGGAGAGCATTCTGTTGTCGCCGGCGGAAAGGACTCCGCACCCGCGGGGCTATCCGCGCCACTGGTGGCGGGAATCGTCGAAGTAACCGGGGATGTCTCCGGTTCTTTTGCCCTTGTGGTGGACGTGCCGACGGCCCGGGCGCTGGCGGCGCTTATGCTGGGCGGCGAGCCACCCGCCGGGGAGGCCGAAGCCCTGGAGCCGGACGAGTCGGACGCCTTCAAGGAACTCGGCTCCAACGCCGCTTCATCCATCGGGGCGGCGCTGCGCTCAACGCTCTCGTGCGAGGCAGGCGTGTCTTTGAAATCCATCGAGCCCCTGAAAGACCTTGAAAAACTGCCCGATTTCCTGGGAGGAGAGATGGTCTTCGTGTCCGCCGAGGGAAAAGTGGGCGAGCGCCAAACGACCATCTTGCTTGCCTGCGGGAGCGAGATGTGCCGTGCGGCGGTCAAGGCGGCAGCCCCGGCCGAAGAACCGGCCGAAACCGTCGCGCAGGAAGAGTTGCCCCTCAACATCAAACGCATCCTCAAGATCCCCGTGCCCCTCATAGTCGTACTGGCAGAGAAGCCTCTGGTGTTCAAGAGGGTATTGGAGATAACCGAAGGCACCGTGATAGAGTTCGAGAAGAAAAGCACGGAGCCGCTGTCGCTCCTGGTAAACGACCGCAAAATCGCCCTGGGCCGCGTGGTGAAAGTAGGCGAGCGGTTCGGCTTGAGATTAGAGGAGATAGGCGACCCGGAAGACATCGTACGCAACCTGCAATAACCCCGACACCCCACCCCCGGAGCATACAAGATGCCAGGCCGCCTGCACGACTCCCTCAAAGCCCGCCTCGAGATACACGGGGCGTCCGTGTGGGGTGTGGCGGACCTTGACCCGTTGCGTCGCGCGAAAGAAACAGGAGACGCCTTGCCGGAACATCTGTGCAGGAAATACGACAGGGCAGTGGTGATGGGCGTGCGTCTGCAGGATGATGTGCTCGAGCAGATTGATGACCGGCCGACACCGCTGTATTTTCACCACTACCGGCAGGCCAATTTCTTTCTGGACCGCGTGGCCTTTGACATTGCGCGGCTGTTGCAGGATGCCGGACACTCGGCGCTGGCGATACCGGCCACACAGATAATCTCGCGCGAGCCGATGAGGGGGTACGCGTGCCACAGGTTGCTGGGATGGGCGGCGGGTCTGGGATGGTGGGGGCGGAACAACCTGCTCGTGCATCCGGCGTACGGCTCCCGGGTGCGATATGTCTCGGTACTGACAAACGCGCCGCTCGAGGCGGGCAGGCCGTTGACTGACACCTGCGGCGAATGCGTCGAGTGCGTGTCCGTCTGTCCAGCCGGCGCGATACATACATCGGCAAAAGACTTCGACGTCGCCGCCTGCAAGGCCAAACTGGACGAGTTCGCGCGGATGCGGTTTGTCGGCCAGCATATCTGCGGAGTGTGCGTAAAGGCCTGCAGGGGAAAAGGCCCCGGTGGGCGTCCATAAGTTCCACGCGATGTGAACCAGGACGTGCGGGGCTCCTCAGTG
>JAUXGI010000064.1 GCA_030622295.1 Planctomycetota bacterium | reverse complement strand
GTCAGTGAATACCTGCTGTCGGCGTGCAGGGAGCATGGTCTGCTGGTGACGGGCGGCAGCGACTGCCACGGCCGCGTAAAGGGCAAGCCGAGAATGGGCACGGTTCGCATGGACTTGGAGCACCTGGAGGCCGTCAAGGCCCGCGCCGCCGAATGGAAAAGTCGCCGGACGCAGAGACTCAGAGACGCCGGGAAGGAGAAAGGTTAACAGGAACCTGAATCGGATGCCGGACTTCGGATATCGGACAGCGGATAAAAAAATCATCCGAGATCCGCCATCCGCTATCTGCCATCCGATATAGCCGCAGAGGCTCAGCCCGCCCGAGTCTAAAGCCACGGGCTCTCCGGCCAGGGAGACGCAGAGAAAACGGGAACCACGAATTACTTCCGACTTCTGACTTGAATTTGGAACCACGAATGCACACGAATAAACACAAATATCTTCTGGCTTCTGGTTTCCGAAATCCCGAATCCCTTGCCCTTGCCCTTGCCCTGACTTCTGACTCCCCTTGCCCTTGCCCTTGCCCTTATCACCGGTCCCCGTACCAGCGGTCGTAGTACTTCAGGTATTCACCGGTCTTGATGCGCTCCCACCAGTCGCGGTTTTCGATGTACCATTTGATTGTGCGCTCCAGGCCGGATTCGAAATCGACCTTCGCTTTCCACCCGAGTTCCTCGTGTATTTTCGCGGAGTTCATCGCGTAGCGCCGGTCGTGGCCCGGACGGTCTTTCACGTACTTTATCAGCGACTCCGGCTTGCCAAGATGTTTGAGGAGCATTTTCGTCAGTTCGATATTGGCGATTTCGTTCTCCGCGCCGATGTTGTAGACCTCGCCGGGGCGGCCCTTCTGCAGGACCAGGTCTATGGCCTCGCTGTGGTCGTCAACGTATATCCAGTCGCGTATTTGCATCCCGTCGCCGTATACCGGCACTTCCCTGTCCTCGAGGAGATTCGAGACGAACAGGGGGATGAGTTTTTCCGGGAACTGGTAGGGGCCGTAGTTGTTCGAGCAGCGCGTGATGAACGTGCTGTAGCCGTGGGTCTTGAAGTAGGCGCGCGCCAGCATGTCGGCGGCGGTCTTGCTGGCGGAATAGACGCTGTTCGGGGCAATGCGGGTGGTCTCCGTGAACGCCGGCTCGCCCGGCTTCAGTGCACCGTAAACCTCGTCGGTGGATATCTGGACAAAGCGCCCCACCTCGTGGTGCATCGCGTTCTTCAGCAGGATGTGCGTGCCCTCGATATTCGTGCGGATGAACTCGTCGCCGCCCATGATGCTTCGGTCCACGTGGCTTTCCGCGGCGAAGTTCACCACCGCGTCGAAGTTGTCATCCTTGTGCTTCTTGAAGAGTTCCGTGACGAAGGCCTCGTCGGCGATGTCGCCGCGGACGAACTCATATCGCGGGTCATCCTCGATGCCCCTGAGGTTTTCCAGGTTGCCGGCGTAGGTCAGTTTATCCAGATTGACAATGCGGTAATCCTTGTGCTTGTTCAGGAGGTACCTGACGAAATTCGACCCGATGAATCCGCAGCAGCCGGTTACGAGTATTTTCATGGTGGCGCTCCCTTATACTATTGGTATGAACCATAAGGAAGGATAATTATAGCCGAAATGCGTGGAAGGTCAAAGATGAAAAGTGGAAATGGGAGCATACATCGGGTTACGGGCGGGGATACCACGGATTACACGGATGTTAACCCGCTTTTCTCACCACGAGAGAGACGAGGCTCGGGGAGTCAGACCCTTTCCCGTCGCCATCCTTACGGATGGCTCCTCCTCAGCGTCTGACCCCCTCGCCGATCCAAAAAATCGAAGTCAGGGGTTTAATCCCTTGACTTCGATTTTTGAGGTTGCGGGCGTCGTCGCACGTCACGGCGACGCCCCGATTCGGACAAATACGTTTACCGCATTCTCGATTGGACGTATGTTTTCAGACTGTCGGTCAATTTTGCGGAATCGATGATATTCCGGAGAAATTCGTTGATTTCGCTGTCGCGTCCGCTCTGTGCATAGAGGCCGATGACCGCATCTATCATGCTGCGCGCTTCGGCGCGGTTGGGGTCGGCCCTGAGCACGTCGACGGCGGCCTGCGCCGCGGAGTCCACGTCCTTCACGGCGTACTGGGCCAGGAAGACGTTCCAGGTATAGCCGCTGTTGGCGGGGTTGAGCGCGGCTGCGCGGCGGAACTGCTCCAGCGCGGAGGTGTGCCGCTTCGACCGGTAGAGCGCGATGCCGTATTCGTTGACTATCTTGTCGTCGGTGTGAAAGTGCAGCGCTGCGGCCCGGAGCGGCTCCAGGGCTTCTTCCGTCCGCCCCCCCGCCAGAAGGCCTGCGCCGCGCCTGAAGGCGGTGCGCGCTTCTTCGTCTGTCAGGTTCACGATCTCCGGCGCGTAGGTGTTCTCGGCCTCGGGCCCGGTACCGGCGCGCGACGGGGCAGCGTCATTTGAATCCGCGATGCTTATGTCCTCCTGCAGGAACTCCTCCTCCAGTACCTCTATGGCGACGGTCGGCGGACCGGAGTCGATAAGGAATACTCCCGTCTTCTGCTCGGTGATGTGTCCGGCCCGGTCCGTGACGCTGACCTTTATCCAGTACTTGCCTCTCTTGTACGGGAAGAGGAAGGAGTGACTGCCGCTGTTTTCGGCGGCGTTCTCCACGACGAGTACGCGTCTATTGCGGGAGTAGAGTTCGATCTTGACGGGGCGCTCCAGGAGGTTGTCGTCATTTGCGACCCAGCGCACGGTTACCTCGCTGCCGCCCTTGAGGATTTCGCCGCCCTTCGGAGAGATAATCTTCAGGAACGGCGCGTAGGGGTCGACCCAGCGGGTGTAGTCGGGCTCGATTTCGGCCTGCCCGTCGGGGCGCGGCTTGCTCCAGTAGCCGGCGCGGTTCCGCGCGATTATGTAGAAACCGTACTCCCCTATCTCCGGCGCTTCGAAGACGAAGGTGCCTTTGCCTGTGCTGGAGAACTTATAGAGGCACCATTTCTTCTTCCAGTCTTTCTCGCCTACACAAGTGTACCACAGTTCTATGCGGTCGAGGCCGGAGGGGCCGGACTGAACCACATCGTACTTGATGCCGACCTGGAGGGGGTTCGGCGTGAAGTCATCCTGCTCTGCGCGCGGCACCGCATCCCTGTGCACGGCGGCGCCGGGCGGCTCGCTCCCTGCGTCATCCCTTACAGGCTCGGTCTGCGCGGTGGTATCGTCCTCGGATTCTTCCTTGAACTCCCAGTCGCGAGCGGCGCAACCAGGGGCATCTTCAGGGGATTCTTTTGGTTCGTCATCTCTGGACTCCGGGGTGACGTTTTCTTCAGACTCGGGCTTCGATGTCGTCTGCGGGGGGATATCCTGTGCAGGCTTCGGCTCCACCGGTTGCGGTGTCACGCGGTCGGGAGTGTCCTGCACAGGCTTCGGCTCCGTCGGCTTTTCCGCCTCTCTTATTGCAATGGAGAAGGTCTGAGTGGTGGTCGTGAAGCCGGCGTAGTCCTCCGCGACTATCTGCATGGTCAGGTTGGAAACGCCTTCGGCGGGAATCGGTATGGAGTAGAGGCCGGAATCGCCGGTAAACGCCTGCTGTGAGGGCTTGTCGGCGGCCTCGTCCCAGTAGTAACGCACCCGGACCGACTTCAGGTTGTCATCCCTTGCAAACCAGTTGAACTTGACGGCGGAGGCGGGGGCGACGGTCTTATAATCCTGCTGAAAGACCACCTCCAGTTCCGGCGCTTTGGTATCGAAGTTGATGACGACGCGGGGGCGGGTATGTTCCGTGGGTGTGCCGCTGGTGTTGCCCACTTTGTCTATGGAGACGGAGTAGAACTCGTACACGCCGTCATCAGGCGCGTCGAAGCCGACGATGAACTGCCCCTCCCGGCGGCCGGGCCTGGGCTGCTCGGGCCATTTGCACCACCCGCCGCCCTGCTTCCGGTACCACAGTTCTACGGCATCCACGCCGGAGACATCATCGCTGACCTTGAGCGTGAGGTCGATGTGGAGTTTGTTCCAGATGACATTGCCGGAGGCATCGGTGCGGACTGCGGCAAATGCGGCGCCGGCAGCGAAGAAGAGGAGCAGCGCTGCCGCGGTTGCGGTTGATTTCCTAGACATCGTTTCCCCCTGAATCCTGAAACATAATCCGGCGGCACCGGCGGTGGCGGGCCGTCAAGCCATTTCCCAAGGGCAGAGTGGGGATTACCCCACGTATCATTTACACTATCGGCATTTTAAGGGTGAGAATTTTAGTTTCTTTCCTACTGTCACTTCAAGGGGTCTGACCCCTTTAGGTGACAGTAGGATGAGAGGGTTCTTCGCAGATTCTCGCGGGCGCGTGCCAGGAGGCTCTTTACCGCCTTTTCGGAGCAGCCGAGGGCGCGGCCGATTTCCCGATGGGAAAGCCCCCGGTACTTGTCCAGTACCACCGCCAGGCGCTGGTTGGGAGGGAGCGCTCTCAGGGCGCTCCTCACCGCGGTGCGGAGTTCCTCGGTTTCGAGGGCTTTTGACGGGTCATGCTCGAGGTGAGTCTCCAAGGGGCGTTGACGTGCGGACTCCAGCGCGGAGGCCGACACGACGGGCCTGTGGGCGGTATCGCGCCGGTAGTTGAGGCAATGGTTCGCAACAATTCTGTAGAGCCACGTGGAGAATTTTGCCGTTGGCTTGTAGGTGGGGGCGGCCTGGTACACCTTGACGAAGACGTCCTGCGCCAGGTCTTCGGCGGCGTTGACATGCCCCAGAAAGCGGTAGATGATGTTTATGACCTGGACGTGATATTTCCGGACGAGGACATCGAACGCGCCGGAGTCACCACGCTGGAAGTTCACCATCAACTGCGCATCGTCGTCGGGCATGGTTCGCTGCCAGGCAGCAGGTAGTCCGTAGTCAGTAGTCAGTAGTCAGAAATCAGGGCAAAGGGCAAAGGGGCAAGGGCAAGGGACAAAACATTCGTGTTTATTCGTGTGCATTCGTGGTTCCAAATTCAAGTTAGAAGCCAGAAGCCTCTCCTACTGCCTACTTTCCTACTGCCTACTTTCCTGTCCCTCTCCTACCCTCCTACTTCCTACTCTCCTACTGTTTTTTCTCTGCGCCTCTCTGCGGCTGGTCCGATTAAGAGCCTATCCCAGAAGGCTGCGACCGGGGGCCAAACCCCTTTTGCTTCATTTTGACGGCTTCCTTCGGTGGGGCTATTCGCTCTCCCCCGCGAACGTGATTTTGAGAAACTTGCCTATGGCGGGCGCCCACTTCACCACGGTGGGAGAGAAGACGATGGCAACCATGCTCATCAACTTGATGAGGATGTTGAGCGAAGGCCCGGAGGTGTCTTTGAAGGGGTCGCCGACGGTATCGCCGACGATGGCGGCCTTGTGTGAGTCAGAGCCCTTGCCGCCGTGAGCGCCGCCCTCGATGTACTTCTTCGCGTTGTCCCACGCTCCGCCGGCGTTTGCCATGAATATCGCCATTGCGAATCCGGTCACCAGGCCGCCCACCAGCAGACCCATGACACCGGACACTCCCAGTATCAGGCCGCAGGCAACGGGGGCGGCGACGGCAAGCAGCGAGGGGACGAGCATCTCGCGCTGAGCGCTCTTTGTGCTTATCCTGACGCAGGCGGCGTAGTCGGGTTTGGCGGTGCCTTCCATGATACCCGGGATGGACCTGAACTGCCTGCGGACCTCTTCCACCATCTTGCCCGCGGCGCGCCCCACCGCCTGCATGGTCATCGAGCAGAAGAGGAACGCCATCATAGCGCCCAGGAATGCGCCCACGAGGAACTTCGGGTTGAGGATGTCAATCCTGTATGCCTGCATGAAGTCGGTCAGGGAGGCCCCGGATATCTGCGCCTCGGTGAGTTTGGTCGAGCCCATCTCGGTGACGAACTCGACCGCCCCGCCGGCGTGTCGCACTGTGATAATCATGGCGTTGCGGACCTCTTCCAGGTATGCCGCGATAAGCGCCATTGCAGTAAGCGCGGCGGAGCCTATGGCGAAGCCCTTGCCCGTGGCGGCGGTCGTGTTGCCCAGGCTGTCCAGCGCGTCGGTCCGCTTGCGGACCTCTTCGCCCAGGCCGCTCATCTCGGCGTTGCCGCCGGCGTTATCGGCGACAGGGCCGTAGGCGTCGGTCGCCAGCGTAATGCCCAGTGTCGAGAGCATGCCGACCGCGGCGATTCCGATGCCGTACAGACCGAAAGAGAGGCAACCTTTTGTGAAGCCGCCCGGCGCCGCAAAGGCTATGATTATTGCCGCAGCGACAAGCAGTACCGGGAAGGCCGTGGACTTCATGCCCACCGCCAGTCCGTCGATGATGACGGTGGCCGGCCCGGTCTTGGAGTGATTCGCAATTCCCTGTGAGGGCTTGTAATCAGCGGATGTATAGTACTCGGTGGACTTGCCGATGAAGACGCCTGCCAGCAGGCCCACAATAATGCTCACCGATATGCCTATGAACATCCAGAGGGGCATGAGTAGCAGCGTGGCCAGGATGGAGACGACGACGACAATGCCCGATGCAGCCCAAATCCCGCGCCCGAGCGCGCCGAGCAGTTGTTTCTG
>JAUXGI010000038.1 GCA_030622295.1 Planctomycetota bacterium | reverse complement strand
TGGTAACAGGCTTTGTGTTTGCCACGCGCTCCGGTTTAATGTGGCTGGACATTGCCGACAACTGGATGAGTAATTACGGGCTGCCGGTCGTCGGGCTCTTGCAGTGTATCGTCGTGGGCTGGCTGTATAAGACCGGTGAGTTGAAAAAATACCTCAACGAGGTTTCCGAAATTAAGATCCGTGCCTGGTGGACTATCTGCGTCCGCGTCGTCACGCCGATAGCGCTTTTAATAATCATTGGACTGAATCTTATCAGGGAAATCCGCAGTCCTTATGGCGACGGCGATTACCCGCGATGGGCGACAATGGTAGGCGGCTGGTGCGTTATCGGGCTGATAACCGTCGTGGCGGCGTTGTTGACCCGGAAGCGAAATGTGGCGCTGGTCATACTCGCGGGAACAGTCCTCCTGGGCGCATCGTGGTGGCTGAACGCGTGGATTGCAGGGGGCAAGGAGTTTGCCCTGTTCGTAATATTTATAGTAGGAGCAACCTGCGTTGCGGCGGCGATTGTAAACAGAAGTATCCCCTGGTCGGTTATTGCCGCCATAGTTACCGCTGCTGCGGCGATTACCAGGGTTCAGTGGCTTGGAGGGATAGACAGGTTCATCGTTTGGTTGAAAGGCATATCGAAAGTCGGCGAGGTGGAGGCCGGAGTGTCGGTCGAAGGCATCATACTGGTGGTGCTAGCCGCTGTCTTCCTTTACGGGGGGCTGACGTTATGCCTGCGCCTTGCGCTCAAGAACAAGGCCAAACCGGCTGTACAGGAAGCGACGCAGTTAAAATCATAGAACAGACAACAACACGGGAGGCAAAAGACTGATGGACTTCGATCTGACGGAAGAACAGGAGGCTATTCGACAGACCGCGCGGGATTTTACCGAGAAAGAAATCCGCCCTGTCGCAGCGGAGTACGACCTGAAGGAAGAATTCCCCTGGCCCATAGCAAAGAAACTGGCCGAACTGGGTTTCCTGGGAATGATCATACCGGAGAAGTACGGCGGCACGGGCGCGGGCAACGTTGCCCTGGTGCTGACAATAATGGAAGTCAGCCGCGTGTGCGCGTCCACCGGTGTTACCCTCTCCGTGCATAACTCCCTGCTCAGCAATCCGCTGCTCAAGTTCGGCGCCGAAGAGCAAAAGAAAAAATACCTGCCGAAACTGGCCAGCGGAGAGTGGATAGGCGCCTACGCCCTGACCGAGTCCACCGCCGGCAGCGACGCGGCGGCCCTGAAAACCACCGCGGTTAAAAAAGGCGACCGCTATATCCTTAACGGCTCCAAGGTGTGGATTACCAACGCGGGCGTGGCGGACGTCATTATCACCTTTGCCGTGTCCGACAAGGAGGCCCGGCGCGGGAACAACATTACCGCGTTTATCCTCGAAAAGGATTTCAAAGGATACAGCGTCGGCACGCACGAAAAGAAACTGGGCATCCGCGCCTCCGACACCGTGGAGTTGAGTTTCGACGACCTGGAAGTGCCCGAGGAAAACCTGCTGGGCGAATACAACCAGGGCTTCAAGATAGCAATGGACACGCTCGACGGCGGGCGAATCGGCATTGCTTCACAGGCATGCGGCATTTTGATGGGTTGCCTGGAGGAATGCGCGAAGTACGCCAGGGAGCGCAAGCAGTTCGGCAAACCCATCGGCGCGTTCCAGCCGATTCAATGGATGATAGCCGAGATGGCAATGGAACTGGACGCGGCGAAACTCCTTACCCTCAGGGCGGCGCACCTGAAAGACCTCGGCGTGCGACACACTATCGAGGCCTCGATGGCCAAACTTTTCTCATCAACCGCCTGCAACAAGGCCGCGAATAACGCCGTGCAGATCTTCGGCGGATACGGATACACCAAGGAGTATCCGGTGGAGCGCTTCTACCGTGATGCCAAGATAACGGAACTCTACGAGGGGACATCGGAAATCCAGAACATCGTCATCTCCCGCGCCTTCCTGCGCGACTGAGAAACGGCGCGGATGATATCAAAAACAGAGGTGCGGAAAGTTAATTGAATATCGCAGAACGAGTGCTCAAAGGCGACCGCTTGGCCGCGGCGCGCGCTATCACGCTGGTGGAAAGCGAAGGACCCGATGCGGTTGACCTGCTCAAGGAAATATACCCGCATACGGGCCGTGCCCACCGTGTAGGCATAACCGGCCCGCCCGGCGCGGGCAAGAGCACCCTGACCGCCGAACTTATTGCGTTCTTTCGCAAGCAGGGCAAAACCGTGGGAGTGCTGGCGGTTGACCCCACCAGCCCCTTTTCCGGCGGAGCGTTGCTCGGCGACAGGATACGCATGAGCGACTGGTTCACGGACCCGGACGTGTTCATCCGCTCCATGGCCAGCCGCGGCGGCACCGGCGGCCTGGCCATGGCCACACAGGACGCCGCCGACATCCTCGACGCGCTGGGCAAGAACTACGTGTTCATCGAAACCGTCGGCGTCGGCCAGGAAGAACTGGATATCGTCAATATCAGTGACACCACCGTCGTCGTGCTATATCCCGAAGCGGGCGACCGGATACAGACTATGAAGGCGGGCCTGATGGAGATAGCGGACGTCTTTGCCGTAAACAAGGCCGACCGCGAGGGCGCAGACAGGCTGGCCGACGAGATAAAGGTAATGCTGAGCCTCAGGAAAGACTGGCAGGGCTGGGAGCCGCCGGTCGTATTGACGCAGGGGCTCACCGGCGGGGGAGTCGATGAACTGGCGAAAGCCGTGCTCGGTCACATGGAGCGCCTGAAGTCGCGGGACATGCTGATGAAGCGCCGCCGCAAGGGACTTGCGTTAAAAATAAAGACGATAGTGGACGCTCACGTGAAGCGGTCGCTTTGGCTCGGCGAAGAGAACCGACAGGAAATTGAGCGTGCCGCCGAGAGAGTCGCAGCCCGTCGGCAAACACCTTACGACGCGGCCGCGAAATTTATAGACAGGCTGCGCAATTCCTAAAGCAGGCGTTCATAACTTAGGCTTTTAGTACCGTACGGACTACAACATGGGCAAACCCGGAGATACAACAAGGAAGGAAGTACGCGTCTCGGCGCAAAAGCCGCAGTCGATGAAAAGCCTGGCCGCGCAGTACGCAAAGTGGCGTGAGAAAGTTGACGCCCTGCCTGCGCGCGACGCGCAGTTTATCTCCGTCTCGGGTGTCGAGGCGCCTTTTCTCTGCACGCCCGAAGATGTGAAGGACCTCGACTACGAGCGCGACCTGGGCTTCCCGGGCGAATATCCCTTCACGCGCGGTGTGCGGTCCAACATGTACCGCGGACGCCTGTGGACAATGCGCCAGTTCAGCGGCTTCGGCACCGCAAAGGACACGAACCGGCGCTACAAGTTCCTACTGGAGAAAGGCCAGACGGGACTTTCCGTGGCGTTCGACATGCCCACGATAATGGGCTACGACTCCGACCAGTCCCGTGCACGCGGCGAGGTCGGACGCTGCGGCGTCGCCATCAGTTGCCTGGAAAACATGAAGACGCTGTTCGACGGCATACCTCTGAACAAGGTGAGCACGTCCATGACCATCAACGCCCCCGCTTCCATTCTCTTCGCCTTCTACATCGCAGTGGGCGAAAGCCAGGGCGTGTCGTCGCACAATCTCACCGGCACGATACAGAACGACATCCTCAAGGAATACATCGCGCAGAAGTCGTTCATCTTCCCGCCGACGCCGTCGATTCGCATAATCACCGACATAATGCGGTTCGCGAAAGACCACGTGCCGAGGTGGAATACCATCTCCATAAGCGGCTATCACATCCGGGAGGCCGGCAGCACCGCGGTGCAGGAACTGGCGTTCACGCTGGCCGACGGCTTCGCTTACGTGGAGGCGGGCATAAAGGCGGGACTGGACGTGGATGAGTTCGCGCCGAGGCTCAGTTTCTTCTTTAATTCCCACCTGGACTTCTTCGAGGAAATCGCGAAATACCGCGCCGCCAGGCGCATCTGGGCGCGGCACATGAAGAAAAAATACGGCGCAAAGAAGCCCGAATCATGGCTGCTGAGGTTCCACACACAGACCGCCGGCTGCTCGCTCACCGCGCAGCAGCCGGAGAACAACATCGTGCGCACCGCCTTCCAGGCCTTAAGCGCGGTGCTCGGCGGCACGCAGAGCCTGCACACAAACTCCATGGATGAGACCCTCGGCCTGCCGACGGAGAAGGCGGTTAAGATCGCCCTGCGCACGCAGCAACTCGTCGCCCACGAAACCGGCGCGGCGAATGTCATCGACCCGCTTGCAGGTTCTTATTACGTTGAATCGCTGACAGACAGGATGGAGCAGGAGGCCGAGGCATACTTCGAAAAAATCGATAAACTGGGCGGGGTAGTAGCCGCAATAGAAAAGGGATTCATGCAGCGCGAAATAGGCGACGCCGCCTACAAATACCAGCGGCAAATAGAGAAGAAAGAGCGCATCGTCGTCGGGTTAAACGAGTTTGTCGACGAAAACGAAACCATCGACATCGACATACTGAAGATCGACCCGAAGGTCGAGGACGACCAGGCCGGGACGCTGAAGATGGTGCGGGAGCGGCGCGACGGGGTCGCGGTGAAGAACGCGCTGGAAGACATTCGGACGGCCTGCCGCGACGAGGGCATAAACCTGATGCCGAAGATACTCCACGCCGTCAAGGTCGAGGCGACGCTGGGCGAGATGATACAGGTGATGCGCGAAGAGTTCGGCGAATACAGGGAACCCCCGATTTTCTGAGAGTGGAAATCATGGAACGCAAGATAAGAGTTCTTGTGGCTAAGCCCGGACTCGACGGGCACGATAGAGGCGCGCGGGTCGTGGCGGCGGCGTTGCGCGACGCGGGCATGGAGGTAATATACACCGGCCTGCACCAGACGCCGGAGATGATAGTCCAGACCGCTCTTCAGGTGGACGTGGACGTGGTCGGCTTGAGCATACACTCCGGCGCGCACATGACGCTTTTCCCGGCCGTCAAGAAACTCCTCGATGAGAACGGCATGGGCGACGTCCTGCTACACGGGGGCGGAATCATCCCGGAAGAGGACATCACGGAGTTGCAGAAGATGGGCATCGGACACCTGTTCGGGCCCGGAACTTCCTCGAAAGAACTCGTAGACTACATACGGGAAGAAGTTGAAAGAAAAAGGGCCTCAGCGAAAAAAGGTTAAGGCAGGTGCGTGTCAGAGCGGGGAAAAATAGCGTGATTCCTTCAATTATTCCTTTGAGAAAGGAGTACCGTAATGCGACCAGTTTACATGGTATCGGGCGGCATAAGCAAGTTTGCGAAGGCGCGCCCCGACCGCACATTTCAGGCGTTGGCCAAGGAAGCGTTCGACTACGCGATGAATGATGTGCCGGAATTGACCCTGGAGATGATAGACGCCAGCGTGTCGTCATATTTCTCCGACCACTTTCAGCGACAGTTGATGTCGGGCATTATGGCCACGGACTACCTGGGCCTGTGCCCCAAGCCGGCGCGCAGGGTCGAAGGCGGCGGCGCGACCGGCGGACTGTGCTTCCAGTCCGCGTGGGAAATGATAGCGTCCGGCAGGTCGGAAATCTGCGCCGCCTACGGTTTCGAGACGATGAGCCACGTCAATACCTGGAAGGGCAACGAGTTCATCGCGCTCGCGAGCGACGTCAGTTTCGACTACCCGGTCGGCGGCTTCTACACCGGCTATTATGCCATGATGGTCGTGCGTCACATGCAGGAATACGGCACAACCGTCGAACAGCTGGCCGCCGTCTCGGTAAAGAACCACTGCAACGCCTTCCACAATCCGTACGCCCAGAAGCGCATGAGGTTGACCATCGAGGACGTGCGCAACGCCCCGATGGTGGCGTGGCCGCTGACCAGGCTGGATGTCTGCGTGATGAGCGACGGAGCCGCCTGCTGCATACTGGCCAGCGAGGAGATGGCGAAGAAACTCACCGACAAGCCCGTATTCATCCGGGGCGTGGGGACAGGTACAGACGCGATGCGTATGGCCGACAGGCCGCATCTGAAGGTGCCCCTGCTGCCCAACGAAAAGGAAGAAGACTACAAGGACCTGAAGTATCCGGGCGTTCACTCGTTCCGCGCGGGGCGAATGGCCAGCAAGCAGGCCTACGAACATGCCGGCATAACGGACCCCCTCAAGGAAATCGACTTCATCGAACTGCACGATGCGTACACCTCGTCCGAGATTCAGACTTACGAAGACATGGGGCTGTGCAAGTACGGCGAAGGCGGCGAGTTCGTCATGTCCGGCAAGCCATTCCTCAAGAACATCGACTACGGGATCGAGTTCCCCGACAAGAGCCAGGTGGGTCTCTGTCCGGTCAACCCGTCGGGCGGCCTTATCGCCTGCGGGCATCCGGTCGGCGCAACCGGCCTGATGCAGGCCGCCTTTGCCTTCTGGCAGTTGCAGGAAACGACCGAGAAGCATCTGGGCGACAAGACGATTCAGATACCGGATGCCAGGGTGGGCGCGATTCACTCCCACGCCGGAACCGGTACCTATGTGACCGTATCGATACTTGAAAAAGGCTTTTGAGGCGCTGTTTCGACAACAACCCCAATCAGGGAGCAATTACAATGGCCAGGAAAGAAAACCCGAACCCCGAGGTTGAGGCGAAGATGGAAGAAACGGAAGAAGGCACGGTGCTTTTCAACGTGCCTTTTCCGAAGGACCTCTCTCAACTGAAGGAGATGAGCCCCATATTGATAAAGCAGCCTTACCAGATAGATTACCTGCACTCATACGGGCAGGATTCCCCGTTCTTTGCAGGACTGGCAAACAAGAAACTGCTGAGCACGAAGTGCCCGAAATGCGGTTATACTTACGGCACACCAAAGTTCCACTGCATGATGTGCGGCGCGGAGTGCGACTGGTTTGAACTGCCGCAGGAAGCCCGCATCCATACCTTCACGGTGTGTCACTTTGGCAGCCAAGAGTTCCTGCCGCAGTGTCCGTTCATACTCATACAGGTGGAATGGGACGACGTGGACACGCTGTTCCTCTCCAGGCTTGTCGGGCCGGACCCGAACGAGGCCACGCTCGACTGGGTGGGCAGGAAGATCCGCGCCAAGTTCCTGAGGCTCTCGAAGTTCAAGCCCACCGACGTTTACTTTGTCTTTGCAGACTGACAGGCAGATACGCTGGAAACCGGTTACAAAGCCCACGCCTTCCCCGCGCGCGGGAAGGCGTGGGGAAGTCTCCTCGCCCCACGGGTGGAGATTTACGCGCCTCCGGCGCAGTGAACTGAAAAAATTACCGCACCGAAAGGAGAGCAGCCATGGAACAGGGAATACCTCCTCCAGAAGGACGGCCGCCGCAGCCCGGCGTGCAACCGCCCCGGCAGGACACACCGCCGCCGCCGCAGGGTGCACAGCCGCAACCTCCGCCGGCCGCCCCGCCGCCCCCTCCCCGCACCAGCAGGGCCGGATTCTGGATTGCCATAATCTTCGGCATACTGCTGCTCTTCAGCGCGGGAATGAACATGTTCCTGCTCGTCGGCCTGGCCATGGGAGTGGAGAGACATGGAGAGTTCAAGGCTTTCACGGATGAGTATTACTCCGATGCACACGCAAAAGACAAGATAGCCGTCATCAGGGTCGAAGGCTTAATAGACGATATGGACAAACAGGCCTTTCTCGGCACCATCCTCGGGCAACTGAGTACTTTCAAGGGACAGTTGGCCGCGGTGCACTCCGACCCCAGCGTCAAGGCAGTAATCGTTGAAGTGAACAGTCCGGGCGGGTATGTGACGGCAAGCGACGAAATGCACCACCTGCTGACGGAGTTCAAGAAGAAAAGCGGACTGCCCGTCATAGTGTTCATGAAGGACGTGGCCGCTTCCGGCGGCTACTACATCTCAGCGCCCGCGGACAAGATAGTCGCCATGCCCACCTGCACTACCGGCAGCATCGGCGTTATCGCGATGCTCATAAATGTGCAGGAGGGACTGGGCAACATCGGCGTGAAGGTCCACACGATAAAGAGCGGCAAGATGAAAGGTGCCGGCTCGCCATTCGGCGACTTCACCGAAGAGGA
>JAUXGI010000307.1 GCA_030622295.1 Planctomycetota bacterium | reverse complement strand
GCGGCCGTCCAGCATACCCACGCTCACCGCCGCGACCTGCGTCAGCAGGGGAACCGCCGTTATCATCTTTTTCTTCTTCATCCATCTGAGCGCGTCAACCAGCGCCACGAAGCCGCCGGCAATGGCGGCGGTGCGCGTGCCGCCGTCGGCCTGGAGCACGTCGCAGTCCACCCAGATGGTTCTCTCTCCCATCGCGTTCATGTCCACGGCGGCGCGCATGGAGCGGCCGATGAGGCGCTGGATTTCGGCCGTGCGTCCGTCCATGCGCCCCCTGCGTGCTTCGCGCGGCTTGCGTCCGCGCGTCGCGCCCGGCAGCATACCGTACTCCGCCGTCACCCACCCGCGCTTGGACTTGTGAAGAAACTGCGGTACGCGCTCTTCCACGCTGGCCGTACAGAGGATCTTGGTATCGCCTATCTCTATGAGCGCGGAGCCGGGGGCGTTGCCGGTGTAGTTCCTCTTAATGGAGACCTTCCGCAACTCGACTGCCTTGCGACCGTCAATCCGCTTTCCCGCCTTGTGAGGTTTTTCCTTTTCACGCATCTTTCGTTTCGATACTGCCTGCGAAGTCATGCGGGCCGGACGGGAAAGGGTGGTCGGTGACCGCTTTTTCGACATCGTTGAAGCCTCCTCATAGTGTGCGTAGTTAGCGTAGATTGCGGGCGATTATACGCCCGGCTGGAGGGCCGGTCAACCATCGTCGCGGAGCGCGCGTGCAGGCACGGAAAACAATCACGCAAAAGTTTTCTTCATTGCCGCAATAAGACCTTTCCAGAGCGGGTTTTAGCGCGAGGTCTGTTCTGAAATGCGGCATTTCCGACCCGGCGTAACTCTTTATGCGTTGAATCACGGCATCCGGCCTGTGAAGAGACTCTCACAGGTTTTTCGACCTTCTTTCGAGGGACGCGGATGGGACTTATCGAACAGGCAATCGCACTGGCAAACCACAATGACTGGTACGTTCAGGTCGGCCCACGCTCAAGACTCTTCGGCGCGCCTATCGCCATAAGGACCGGCGACGCCGCGCGGGAGGAAGAAGCATGGTTCCTCAAGGAAATGTACGCGGGACGTCAGGAACAATTCATCGACCGCTACCCCGAGGAGACGGTCGAGGAATTCGCCCGCCGCTGGAAGGCCTCTCTCAGCCTGACCCGCCCGATAATCGACATCCTCTCAGGCCTCTACAAGGACGCCCCGCGCAGGATAATCAATTCGGACTTCCCGCACATCGAGCAGCGCCTCGCGCGCGTCTGGCGCACAAACGCCCTCGACGCCACGATGCAGACCGTCGACCGGATGACCCGCCTTACCGGCACCGTGGCCCTGAGACCCTCGTACGACAGGGAATCCGGCCGGGTGAGCTACTGGCTTTTCACTGCGGACAAGATACGCGTCATCGAAAACCCCGACGACCCGCGCCACCCCAGGGCCGTCATTTTAAGATGGACAGCGCGGAATCCCGAGCATCCGCAACGACTCACGCGCATTGCACATATCTGGACGCGCGACGAGTTCGCCAGAGTGGTCAACGGCGGGGAGGTGAAGTCCGAGCGCCGCAAACACGGCATGGGCGTCATCCCGGTCGTCTTTTTTCACGACCGCGTGGATTTCGACGACTTCTTCACACACGGCCGCGGCAGAGACACCGCTCTGGTCAATTGCGTCATCAACAACAAACTGACCCACAAACTCGAGACCATCATCTACCAGGGGCTCGGCATTCCGGTCATAAAGAATCCCACGCCCGGGCGCGAACTGGTCTTCTCGCCCAAGCGCGCGATCACCATCGACGTGCCTCCGGGGACGGAGGCAGGGCTGGAGTTTGTCTCGCCCGATGCGCCTATCGCGGACCTTCTGGCGGACGTCGAGGCGGATATCGAGCATTTGCTGCTTGCCAACAGGATTCCCGAGTCTGCAATCCGCATCAAAGCCGCCGCACACAGCGGCGTGGCTATCATCGCGGAGAACATTCCCATAATCGAAGACCGCAAAGAGCGAATGCGCCTGTTTGCGCCCGCGGAGCGTGAACTGATTGACGTGACGCTGAGGGTCCTGAACGAATTCGAGGAAGACTTTCACTTCGACCCGGAGGCGCACCGTTACGATTTCCGCATTGATTACCCAGAGCCTCGTTTCCCGCTGAACGTGCAGGAACAAATCGCGCGGGACGAGTTCATGCTCGGCAAGGGGCTGATAACTCCGTGGCAGATATGGATGCGCGAGGACCCCGACAGGTTTGCAACCGAGGATGAAGCAAAACAGGAATGGCGGAAACAGGCCAAAGAATACGTGTTCTCAAACGATAACGCGGAGATTTCATCTGATTCCATGAAGGAGTGATGAAAATGACGAACGAGACACAGGAAAGAATGAACGATGCGCATGACGCGCCCCCGGCCGCAATCAGCGCGCCGGAGAACAGTGCCGACCCCGAAGATGGGGGGCCCGCCTTCTCGGTGGAATACGTCAAATCCCTGCGCGAGGAGAACAAGCGCAGGCGAATCGAAGCGCGACAGTTGGCCCGGGAGGCCGACGCGCTCAACACCCGGAACCGCGCGCTTACGCTCAAAGCGGCGTTTTGCGATGAAGCGGCCAAAGCCGGCATAACGCATCTGGAGGATGCCTACCGCCTGGCTGACCTGAGCAGGATACACGTGGACGAGGAAACGGACACGACCGAGGGGCTCGGCGAGGTGGTTGAATCACTCCGCCGCACCCGCCCCTATCTTTTCAGGCGCTCCAAGCCACAGCCTTTTGGTTCCGAG
>JAUXGI010000320.1 GCA_030622295.1 Planctomycetota bacterium | reverse complement strand
TATCCGGGACGGGGAAATCGGGGATGAAGGTTAGCTAGGGGGGGGAAATTAGAAATATCTGTGTCATCTGTGTAATCTGTGGATAGAAGATGATTTGTTAGTCCAGCCGCCGCCTGAGTACCTTTACACACCTATTGACATGAGACCCCTGAATAAAGTCGCAATTACATTATAGGCGCGAGGTGACAGTCACCATCTACGAGCTGGCCCCCCCGACCGGCCACGGCTCGGGTTTTTCCTTGACAGCACGGCTCGCCGGCGTAGAATGCGGCCACTCACCACGGGAAGAATGCCTCGAATATCTCTACTGCAAACCGGCCGTCTTTGAAACCTGGTGCCGCACCGTGACCGCCGCCGGCTCATCCGACTCTATCGCGTATGCCCGGGTCAGGGGGGGCATCATAAATCCAATCAATTTCAACACACCCACCATAACCGTATGCAGGAGCACTGTCCCATGAAAAGCGACATTGAAATCAGCCAATCCACAAAGATGGTCCCAATCTGGGAACTGGCCGAAAAGCACGGCATCAGGCGCGACGAACTGGAACTTTACGGAGACTACAAGGCAAAAGTCAAACTGGAAATACTTGACCGCCTCAAAGACAAGCCGAACGGCAAGTACATCGACATCACCGCCATCACCCCCACCCCCTTGGGCGAAGGCAAGACCGTCAACACCATCGGCCTGAGCCTCGGACTGAACCACATCGGCAAGAGCATAATCACGTGCATCCGCCAGCCTTCCATGGGCCCGGTGTTCGGCATAAAGGGCGGCGCGGCGGGCGGCGGATATTCGCAGGTGGTTCCGATGGAGGACTTCAACCTGCACCTGACCGGCGACATCCACGCCGTCAGCGTCGCGCACAACCTGCTCGCCGCCGCGGTCGATACCTCCATCCTGCTGAAAAACCCGCTCAATATCGACCCGATGCAGGTGGCGCTCAACCGCGTGGTCGACATCAGCGACCGCGCGCTCCGCCATATAGTAGTGGGACTCGGCGGCAGGCAGAACGGCATCCCGCGCGAGAGCGGCTTCGACATCGCGGTCGCCAGCGAGGTCATGGCAATCCTCGGACTGGCCACCAGCCTGGAAGACATGCGCGCCAAACTCGGCCGTATGGTCGCCGCTTACACCTACGACGGGACGGCCGTCACCGCGGAGGACCTGAAGGTCGCCGGCGCGATGACCGCGCTCATGAAGGACGCCATCAAGCCGAACATCATGCAGACGACCGAGAACACGCTGGCGTTCGTCCACGCGGGACCGTTCGCGAACATCGCCCACGGCAACTCCTCAATCGTCGCCGACGAGGTCGCGCTGAAACTGGCGGACTACGTCGTGACCGAGTCCGGCTTCGGCGCGGACATCGGCATGGAAAAATTCCTGAACATAAAGTGCCGCTATTCCGGCCTCGTGCCCGACGCCGTCGGCATAGTGGCCACCGTGCGGGCGCTGAAGATGCACTCCGGCAAATACACGGTCGTGGCGGGCAAGCCGCTGGACGAATCGATGCTCGCGGAAAATCCGGAGGACGTCGCGGCGGGCTGCGAGAACCTGAAGGCGCACATCCGCAACGCAAAGAAGCACGGCCTGAGCGCGGTGGTGATAATGAACAGGTTCACGACGGACAAAGACAGCGAAATCGCGGAAATCAAGAAGGCCTCGGAAGAGGCCGGCGCGGCCGCCGCCGTGGAGAGCAACTGCTGGGCCGAAGGCGGGGTGGGTTCCGTCGAAATGGCCGAGGCATTCGTCGCCGCGTGCGAAGAGAAAAACGACTTCAGGTTCCTCTACCCGCTGGAGATGTCCATCCAGGAGAAGATAGAAACCATCGCGAAGGAAATCTACAGCGCGAAGGAGGTACACTTCGAGCCAGCGGCAAGGAAGAAACTGAAACTCTTCACCGAACTCGGCTTCGACAAACTGCCCATCTGCATGGCGAAGACGCACCTGTCGATATCGCACGACCCGAAGGTAAAGGGCGCGCCGAAGGACTTCGTCTTCCCGGTGCGCGACATCCGCGCGTCGGTCGGGGCGGGCTTCCTCTATCCGCTGTGCGGCACAATGCGCACCATGCCCGGCATGCCGTCCGTGCCCGCCTATACAAAGGTGGACGTGGACAAAAACGGCGTGATTTCGGGATTGTTCTAAGGCAAGGGCAAGGGCAAAGGGCAAGGGGCAAAATATCGGGGCCGCCTTTTCTTTGGTGCGCTTGCAAAGGTTCATGGCAAACAGACCGCCCGCCTACGGTCAGTGGATCTTGAGTCTCTTCCCTTTCCTACTCCCTACTTTCCTACCCCCTACTTTCATACTGCCTACTTTCTTGAGATTTTCCTTGACAATCGGGCTTTTTCAGGATATAATTATAGAGCGTGAAGCAGGATAGAGTATCCGAAACCTTGTCAGGGGTTCTGACAGTGGTGGTCACTTGCGTACAGGAAAAGTCACAAAAACGGACTTCTGTGCTGTAATAGGCAGAGGGGTCCGCTTTTTTATTTTGTCCCGTGAAACGGAAAATCAATTGAGGACATGAAAACGTTAAAGGTGGGTTTCCCCGCAAGAACCTCGGGGGAACGGGCTTGTCGATTCAGATTAAATTTGTCGGACGGGAATTGTGG
>JAUXGI010000167.1 GCA_030622295.1 Planctomycetota bacterium | reverse complement strand
TGGGACTGATTGACACATTTCGCCAGTTCCATGCGCGCAAATTGTCACAAGTCCCACAATTCTGCAATACAAGGCACATGGGGTGAATTTTTCCCATCATGGGAACGAGCATGGACAGTTAATAATACGCAGTCCGCTTTTCGCACTATCCCGCATTCGTGCTTGCTGTCCTCGGATGCGGTCCTCGAAGTAATGCAAACCGAAAGTATAAGAGCGGCCAGGGGCCGCCGGGAAAGGGTCTGACTCTCCGAGCGGTGGTGAGGAATGCGGATTAAGTGTCATTGCCAACTGGTGGCCGCGGCATCTACGTTCAGGTCGGCGTATCTGCCTGCTGCGGCATAGTGGTAGCCCAGGCCGGCTACCATGGCGGCGTTGTCCGTGCAGAGTACCGAGGAAGGAAATGCGTGCCTCATGCCGGCCTTCTCCGATGCTGCGGCAAAGGCCTGGCGGAGGGACCCGTTGGCCGCCACGCCTCCGCCCAGGGTAACGGTGTGGGCGTTCACCCTGGCGGCCGCGGCGATTGACTTGCTTACCAGCACTTCCACTACGGCTTCCTGAAACTCGGCGGCGACCTGCTGCATCGAGGCCCTGGGTTGCGGCTTCTTGTCCCATCTTGGTGTGCGCCTGCTGCGGCCGGCGTTCTGGCCCTTTACGTGGTAAAGGACGGCGGTCTTGATGCCGCTGAAACTGAAGTCCAGCGAGTCTTTGCCCAGATAAGGCCTCTTAAAGCGGACGGCGCCGGGCTGTGCGTCTGCGGCGGCACGCTCGATATTCCGCCCGCCCGGATAGCCCAGGCCGAGGATTGCCGCGACCTTGTCGAAGGCCTCGCCGGCGGCGTCGTCAAGCGTCTTCCCGATAAGGCAGTGCTCAAGATGGCTGGTACAGTGGTAGAGGTGCGTGTGCCCGCCCGAGACCACCATTGAGACGTAAGGAAACTCCAGGTCGGGGTGCTCCATGTGGACGGAGTAAATATGACAGGAGACGTGGTCGACTGTTACCAGCGGCACGTCAAGCGTGTATGCCAGCGTCTTGGCCGCGGTCAGGCCTATGAGCAGAGCGCCGATGAGGCCGGGCCGGTTGGTTACGGCGACGGCCTGGATGTCTTGAAGAGTACGGCCCGCCTGTGTAAGGGCGGCTTCGAGGACCGGCACAAGGTCGAGGATGTGGCTCCGGCAGGCGATTTCGGGCACGATGCCGCCGAAATCCCGGTGCAGTTCCACACGCGAGGAAACGACGTTGGAGAGAATGCGGCTGCCATCTTCAACCAGCGCCGCCGAGGTGTCGTCACAGGATGTGTCTATGCCGAGCAGGAGCATGGTTCCGGTCACACAAATGCATATACGCCGCGAGGAGGTTAGAAGGCGTAGAACGTGAAAGAGCGGGCAAGGCCCGCCCGCCTCAGGCGGATGCCCCCCGGTCGCAGCCTGATGGGATAGGCTCTTAGAGGGACAAAAAGCGCAAAAATCACAGAAGTGATAACCCGAGTGGCGTGATTACCGCTCCGTGCGTTTCTGCGAATTCTGCGTTCAGTCCAGCGCCCGCCCGGCTTTCAGTCGGGTTTCTGTTGCAGGGTGCTCAGCATCCTTGACAGGCGCGACTTCTGCCTGGCGGCGTTGTTCGGGTGATATATGCCGTGCTTTGCGGCCCTGTCAACGGCGCTGACAGCACGCTTGTACTCGGCATTCGCCGTCTTTTCATCGCCGGCAGAGACTGCGGCGGCGAACTTCTTCACCTGAGTCTTCACACCCGACCCTATGGACTTGTTGTGGATTCGGCACTTTTCGTTCTGCCTTACGCGTTTTTCTGCTGATTTTGAGTGTGCCATGTGATGTTCTTGACTCGCCTCCGGAAAACGGCAGGGTTGGAAACCACGCGGAATTTCATCCTCTCCGCACAACCGACGTCGCACGCACTCATTGCCCGGCCTGTTCCTCGGCGCCGGGACGTTTCATCATGTCGTCCAGTTCCTTTATTTTTTGGGCTACGTTTTTGAACCCGATGTCTTCCAGGTATATCATTTCCAGGTCTTTGCGCGCTTCCGTGTGCTTATTCAACACACGCAGCGCCTCGGCCCTGAAATAGAGCGCGTTCTTCTTGTCCTCGTCCATTACCATCCTGCCGCCTATCAGTTCCGTCAGTTGGGTGAGCGCCACATCCGGCTGGCCCTTTTTTATGAAGGCCCGTCCGAGGATGATCTGCACGCGGTTGCGCAGTTTCGGATCGCTCTTGGCCCGCTGGAAGTTCGCAATCGCCTTGTCCAGTACGCCCCCCTCGAAGTACAGCATGCCCAGTTTGTAGCGCAGCACCAGGTCGGTCGGCTGAGCCTTGACCCTTCTCTCATATTCCCTGATTTCGTAAATGAGTTTCTCCTTGCGGGCCTTGTCATAAGCCCTTCGAGCCTCGGGGTCCTTCGGACTGGACTCGCAGCGTGTCTTCGCCGCTTCCACTGCCTTCTCCAGCCCGGCGATATCCAGGTCGGCTATTTTCACCCGGGCGTGATAGTTGTCCGCGTCCACGGAAAGGACCATTTCATAGTATCGCTTGGCCTCATCATAGTCACTCTTCTGGTTCTGCAGGTTGCCCATTTTCATCATCAGGCGCACGTCCTTGGGCTCGCGCGCCAGTTGGTCCTTCACGGCCAGAATCGCGTTCTCCAGGTCCTCGGCGGTTCGGATTACCCTGTCTCTGCTGAATTCGAGGGCTGTCTTCTCATCGCGGACCTTATCGGTGAATTTTTCCTCTCTGCCCCACTTTTCGCTCATCGACTGACTCGCTGCAAGGTTCTTAATCTCTTCCTTGGCCTCGATGTCGCCGGGTTTCTCCCTTTGAATTTTCTGAAAGCACTTGATTGCGTTTTCGAAGTCTTCCTTCACCTTGTAAGCCCGGCCGAGGAATCTTAACATCTTCAGGTCCTTGCTGTTCATGGACACAAGGTCCTCAAAGGTCGCCACGGCCGTTTCCGAGAATTCGCCGGCGAGCGCCGCCTCGCCCAACTTCGTCAGGGCCTGTTTGTTCCACGGCTCTTTGGCGAGTATCTCTTCGCAGCGCTCCATGACCTTGCGCGCGTTTTTTTTCAGGTTCCCCGCAAACATGAGTCCCAGGCCTGCAAGTGCTCCTCCCAAACCCCTGGAAGGCTGCCCGGCCAGTTTGCGCTCGGTCGCGCGCAACGCCTTGCGGGCCTTTACATGTTCAGGCGAAAGCATGACTATTCGCTTGAACATCTCTATGGCATACTCGTAGTTGCCTCTCTCAAAGGCCTGATGGCCGGTATCGTACATCTTCTCAATGTCCATCGGGCGCTTCCTCGGATGCAAGACCTGGCGACAGGGGATGTTCGGCCGCGTTAGGTGCATTGACAGCACACCCTGCGCTCGCAAACACACAAGTATAGCATCTTGTGCGGACTCGGTCAACGGCAAAATGCCTCGAGGCATAATGCGGGGTGCATCTCCCAAAAGTGGGTAACCCTTTCCCTGACACAGAGCGAAAGGGGGTCAGACGCTGAGGAGGAAGGCCGTCCGTCTCGGGCGGATCGGCCTGACGGGAAGGGTCTGACTCCCCGTCCAGCACAAGTACCAAAGCCGCTCTACCCACTTTTTGGAGATGCACCCCGAAACCTGAAGGGTTCAAACCCCTTCAGGTTTCGTTTGTTGAACGGTTGACAGGAACGGCTCAGGCTCTATACTTTCACGACCTGCGAACACGGAGAACACCGTCGGAAATGAACTCTGGAGCACAACATGGAAGAAGGCGAAGTGAGGACGCGCGTTCGCTACGCGGAAACGGACCAGATGGGGGTGGTCTATCACTCGAACTACCTTCTCTACTTTGAAATGGGCCGCACGGAGTACATGCGCGCACGCGGCTGCGCGTACAGCGACCTCGAAAAGCAGGGCATTTACCTGGCTGTAATTGAGGTTGCCTGCCGTTACAGGGCCGTCGCGAGGTACGACGACGCCATAATCATTCGCACGCGGGTTGACAAGACCACCCGGGCGACCGTCACATTCCATTATCGCGTGCTGAAGGAAGAAGGCGGGACGCTCCTGGCCGAAGGGACAACCACTCTGGCGTGCGTAAAGAAGGATGGCAAACCGCGCGCGCTCCCGCGCGAAGTCGCGGACGCCCTCACGACTTGAACCGCCAAGGCGCCAAGATTCGAAACCACGAATCAACACGAATAAACACAAATCCATC
>JAUXGI010000308.1 GCA_030622295.1 Planctomycetota bacterium | reverse complement strand
TGTAAGAATCCTGGAAAGTGAGCGACGGGGACTGTCACAATTACGGAACCTCGCGAGCGAGGTTCGTAGATTGTTGACTGTCCCCTCGCGGAACTTGGAGACGATGTGAAAATCCAGAATTCTTACATGCTCCCCCGACATAAGAGCGCCGTTGACTTGAGACGCATAACTGTTACAATCCGTCGTCTCGCATATCGCAAAGTCAATGGAGAACAGCATGTTGAAGCCATCGATGCTGCTGATCCTCACAGCGCTGGCTTTGGCCCTGGGGGCAGTTGGATGCCGGCCCAAGGGCGACGAAAAACAGCCGCAGGAGGTGCCCCGGGAGATTCCCTCGGCTCCGCAAGATGATTTCACCCCGATATACTTCCCAATCATCGAAAAGCGACGGGAAATCAGGTCGGGATGCAAAACCCCGGAAAAACTGGTCATTAAAGACGACGAGGCCCTCGAGGAGGTCCGGCAGAAAATCTACTACTACACATTCCCGAAACCTGATTTTATGACGGTCGATTTCGAGAAAGAGATGGTCATTGCCGTCTTCATGGGCGAGTGTCCCACCGCCGGATATTCTATCGACATCGTCGAGGTGGTCGAGTACGCCGACAAGTTGGAAGTGCAGATAAACATGCGAAAACCCTCCCCCGGCGACATCGTGGGGCAAGTCATCACATCACCCTTCTGCATTGTCAGGGTCAGGCGCGTCGACAAGGACGTGACCTTTCTCGAAGCAAGCAGGGGAGGCTGACCCCCTCGCCGATCCGCCTCAGGCGTGAAAAGCGGCACGGGCCGTTCAGAAGAGTTCGGGGAGTATCTTGCGTGTGTTTTCGATGAGGTAGTTCACCGTTTCGTCCGAGGTTCGGAACCTGAGCGCTCGTCGGGCGATACGCTTGGCTTCTTTGACCGTGATGGAGCGGATAATCTGCTTGATCTCAGGTATGACGGAAGGCGCGGCGCTGAGGTTTTCCAGGCCGAGGCCGACCAGGAGGATGACGAAGGCGATATCGCCGCTCATTTCCCCGCACATTGCGACCTTGACCCCGGCCTTTTTCCCGGCTTTGACCACGGTGTTGATGAGGCGCAGTACGGCTGGATGAGCGGCTTTGTAGAGCGGGGCCACGCGCTCGTTGCCGCGGTCCACGGCCAGGGCATACTGGATAAGGTCATTCGTGCCTATGGAGAAGAAATCCACCTCGGGCGCCAGCAGGTCTGCTATCAGCGCAGCGGAAGGGATTTCTATCATCACGCCGACCTTCAGGTTCTTGTTGTAGGGCAGGCCCTTTTCATCGAGTTCCTCCTTGGCGTCGGCCAGGACAAGTTTGGCTTCGCGGAGTTCCTCCAGCGAGGAAATCATGGGAAACATCAATTGCAGGTTGTTCCCCAGGGCGGAAGCGCGAAGAATGGCGCGCAGTTGTACCTTGAACATGTCGGGATTTTCCAGGCACAGGCGTATGGAGCGACATCCGAGAAAGGGGTTCTTCTCCACCACGTGATCCGGCGCCCCGGTCCCAAAGATTTTATCGGCGCCCATGTCCAGGGAGCGAATAACCAGTTCCCTGCCGTCGAGTTCTTCCACGGCTTTCTTGTATGTTTCGTAGTGCGCCTCCTCGCTGACATCCTGCGGATTCTCCACATAGAGAAACTCCGTGCGGTATAATCCGACGCCGGATGCGCCGCTCTCGACGGCGTTCTTTATCTCCCAGGGAAACTCGATGTTCGCGAGGAGTCTTATCCTGACGCCGTCGCTTGTTTTCGCGGGAAGGTGCCTGTACTTGAGCAGGCTGCGGTTGAAGTCACGGTATTTGCTTTCTGCGTCTTGATACTTTTCCAGCGTGTCTTCGTCGGGTTCAACGACGACGCTGCCGCGGTTGCCGTCGATGACCACGGTCTGTCCGCCTGAGACGTCGACGCTGATGGTTTCCAGTCCTACCACGGTGGGGATCCCCAGGGCGCGTGCCAGAATGGCGGTGTGGGATGTGCGCCCTCCGGCGTCCAGGGCTATGCCCAGCACTTTCTTCCTGTCGAGCAATCCCATCTGCGAAGGGGTGAGGTTATGGGCGACCAGCACGACCTCTTCAGTCAGGTGGCCGAGGTCCTCGCGCTTCTTGCCGAGCAGTGTGCGCTGGAGGCGCTTCTGAATGTCAAACAGGTCCACCACTCGCTCGGCGAAGAAGGCGTCTTTTACAGCCTTCATGCTCTTGCTGTAATTCCGAAACACTACCGAGACGGCGAACTCCGCCGTGAAGCCGTTCCTGCGGATTTGCTCCACGACTTCCCCGTGCATCTGGCTGTCCAGGAGCATTCGCAGGTGTGCTTCAAAGATGGGGGCAACCTCGGTGCCGGCCTTGTGCAGGACCTCCGCCTTGAGGCTGTCCAGTTCCTTTTCCGCCGCCTTCACGGCCAGGTGGAACCTTTCGACCTCGGCCTCTATCTCGCTCTCCCGCACAAAGCGCCGGGGGATGCGATAGTCCTCGCTGTCAAGCACGAATGCCTGCCTTACTACTATGCCCGGGCTGACCGGTATGCCTCGCCTGATTTCCATCATTTCTTGGGAGTTTCCGTGGGGCGGTTTTCTCTCTGAGTAACACAGGGGATAGGTCTCTCAGTGCCAGGGAGCATTAAAGAATTGCTGGTAAAAGCGAGGGGGAAAATAGCAGCCTCTCCCCCGACCCGCAAGGTGACAATCCCCTTCTACGAGCCGACCCCGATAAATCGGGCCCGGCTCCGTAAAGGGGACAGGCACCATTGCATGC
>JAUXGI010000212.1 GCA_030622295.1 Planctomycetota bacterium | reverse complement strand
TTGAGCAGGAGCCTGGCCAGGTCCGCATTGCCTGCTTCCGCGGCATTGTGGAGCGGGGTGGCGGCGGTCTTGTTTGTCGCGTTGACATCCGCGCCTTTCTCAAGGAGGAGTTCCGCCACGTCCTTGTGGCCTTTCTGCGAAGCGGTGTGCAGTGCGGTGTCGCCGTCCGAGTTCTTCGCCTTCACATCCGCGCCGTTTGCAAGGAGGAGTTCCACAACGTCTTTGTGGCCCATCGCCGAGGCATAGAACAGAGAGGTACCGCGCTTCTTGTCCCGGGCGTTGACATTTGCGCCCCTGGCGAGAAGGAACTTGACGACGTCCGTCTTGCCCCGCCACGCGGCGTATTGCAGCGGGGTCGCGCCGTTTCTGTCCCGGGCATCCATATCCAGACCCTTGGCGAGCAGAAATTCCGCCATCTCTTTCTGTCCGCCTCCCGCGGCCATATGCATCAGGGTGAGTCCCGTTGCGTTCTTTCCCCTGATATTCGCGCCTTTGCCGAGGAGGAGCCTGGCCAGGGCCATGTGGCCTGACGCTACGGCGGAGTGCAGCGGAGCGCCGCCGGTCGAATCCTTCGCCTTGACGTCTGCGCCCCTGGCGAGGAGGAGCGCTGCCAGTTCCACGTGCCCCCCCTGCGCGGCGCCGTGCAGCGGGGTCGAGCCCCGCTCGTCCTTCGCGTTGACATCCGTGCGCTTGTCGGCGAATAGCAGTTCCGCCAGGTCCGCGCTTCCCTTCATCGCCGCATAGTGCAGCGCGGTCATGCCCCACACGCTCTTTGCCCTGACGTCTGCGCCTTTGACAAGGAGCAGCCCGACCGCCTCCCCATGGCCTCCAATAATCGCAATGTGCAGCGGGGTGATACCAAACTTGTCCGCCGCCTCGACATCCGCGCCCTGTTCCAGCAACAACTCCAGGATGTCGGTGTAACCCATCACGGCCGCCCAGTGCAGCGGCGAGGCTTGCCTGTTATCATCCACGGCCAGGAGCGCCCTCCGGTCCTTAGCCAGTACGGCCTTGACCTTTTCCATCTCCCCCGAAAGGACGGCGTCGATAATCGGATAATCCAGAGTGGCTCCCTTCGTCAGCAGGAGTTGCACAACGTCCACCCGGCCCTTGCTTGCGGCTCTGAAGAGGGGGGTCTGTTTGCTGTTGTCCCTTGGGCTGACATCAGCGCCCCCGGCGATAAGGAGCGCCGCCATTTCGTTGTGGCCCGCGACTGCCGCAAGATGCAGCGGCGTGAACCCCAGCGCGTTCTGCGCCTCGACATCCGCGCCACTGGCGATAAGGAGTTCCGCCAGGTCTTTCCGGTCCGCCTGGGCGGCGATGTGGAGCAGCGTGCTCTTTCCGGAGCCATTGGCGCCGGCAAGGGCGGGCGCAGCCTCCACCATCTTCATTACCAGGCCCCAGTCCATTTCCTTCGCCGCATTGAAGACTTGCGCGACCTGCTCCTCGGTGGGCTGTTTTCCGGGGTTTTCCTCGTCCGGCTTCTCAGCGAGGCCCGGTTTCCCGGCGTTTATTTCGGAAACCGCAAGGCCGAGAGATGCGATGGCGAGGATGACGAGCAGATAAATAGAAGTGTTCTTAATCATCACACCTTCTCCAAAAGGTTCGGACCGGGTTCGTGATTTCACCTGCACCTGCGGGTATTATACCCGTTATTTGCGCACTTGTTTGTTTTTGCAAGAGGCCTGTCAGCGGGCGGCGACGGGCTCGCGCGCTCCGGAGATTTGCGCCTCCAGGTGCTGGCGGGCCTGGTGGACGAACGCCTCCATGCGCGTCTCTTCGCTGGCCTGCTTGGTGCCGTCGTAGTCCATCTTCAGGATGGGTATGCCGGGGTGGTCCTGCGAGAACTTCGTGAACAGGGCGTTGACGATGTGGCCCGGCAGGCACGCAAACGGCACGACGTTCACTATGCCGTCGTAGCCGTGATGGGCGTACTCGACCGCCTTGCCCATGCTGAGTATGGCTTCGCCGCGGAAACTCACGTCGATGTATCTGCTGCCGAGTTTCAGGACTTCCTTGATGGGCGCTTCCCGCTCGAAGTTGCGTATTGCCCCCTTGAAGGGCCTGCTGAGCCTGTCGGCGTCGCGTTTCTGGACGAAACTGCTGATAAATTCGACGGCAAGGTTTTTGTAGTCCCTGTGCGCCTGGGCCTCGCGCACGCGCTCGAAGGATATGTAGTTGAGCCACTCTTCAAAGGCGGGCAGCGTGACCTCGCAGCCGAGTTCTTCCAGTCTGTTCATGATGAAGTTGTTGGCGAACTGGTTGCAGCGGACGAATATCTCGCCGACGACGCCGATACGCGGCTTCGGCACGGTGCGGTCAACCCTGATGCGATTGAAGCGCTCCACGCCCTTCCGGGCGAATTCGTATACGTCGCCCTTCTCTTCGGCAACCCGCTGCAATTCCTCGAAGCATTCCCTGTAAGCGGTATCGGCTTCGCCCGGGTCCACCTCGAAGGCCCTGGCCTCGCGCTGGAGTTTGTGCATGATGTCCACCAGCAGTATGGCGTTCCATGCGTAACGCTTGAAGTCGGGGCCGAGTTTGTCCAGGTCGCCGTGGTAGTCCCTGGTCTGGTCGAAAACCAGCATCTCCACCTGCGTGAAGCCGAGGTCGTCGAGAACCATGCGGTGGAACTTGTTGTACTGGCCGAAGCGGCACGGGCCGAAGGCGGTGGGCATGAAAAAGCCGCTGCGCGCCGGGTCGAAATCCGGCTGCCGCGTCATGTTGATGATGTCGCCCGTCGTAATGATGCACGGGTAGCATTCCTTGCCGGAGGTGTACTTGCGGCCCAGTTCCATGCTCTCCCTGCCGGCCATGGGCAGGGCGACGGCGTCGATGCCGTAATGGCGCATGCAGGCGGCGAGGATGCAGCCGTGGTCATCCATGTAGGGGATATACACGCGGAGGTTCTTCGCCAGGGCCATGTTTCGCGCCTCTTTGACGCGGGCGCGCCGGACCTGCTTGCGCTCCCCGGCGTTCTTGAGCGAATCGAGGAACGCCTCGCAGCGGGTTATCGCGCCGACGTCGGCGCTGTGTTCGTCCACCTCAATAGTCAGGAAGGGGCGCCCGCCGACCTCCCGTCCGAAGAATTTCGAGATGAAGGAGTCGGGCCCGCAGCCGAAGTTCGTTATGTAGATTGCGTTCAGGCGCGGGTCGTCGCGGATGATGCGCCCGGCCCCGAGTATCTTCTGGCCGTATTTCCAGTACATGTGCGGGTTGTTCGCGGCGACGTCCTCCATGTCAATCGGCAGGAAGTCTATCGGTATGGCAAGGCAGCCCAGGTCGCGGAGTTTCTCCGGGATGTTCAGGTTCAGGCGCGTGTCGCAGCCGTTGTAAGGGCGGGAGACGACAATCATCGCGACGGCATCCTCGGGCAGGCCTTCCAGGACCTCCCGGCCGCGCTTCACCAGGTCGGCCTGGAACTTCTCCTGGTACTCGAATGCCGCATTGACGGCGCGCCTGACTTCGCGAACGGGCCGGCCCATCTCCCTGCCGAGTTTCTTGTAGACGCGGACCACCTCCTCCCTGCCCAGTTCCATGTGTATTACGGGCTGGAGCACCCTGACGCCGCGGGATTCGATATCAACCGCGGACTGGACCAGATACGGCAGCACCTGGATGTAGGGGCAGGCGTACGAATGAACCAGTTCGTCGCACGCCTGGTCCATGTTAGCAACCATGGG
>JAUXGI010000343.1 GCA_030622295.1 Planctomycetota bacterium | reverse complement strand
TGTGGCCCGGGCGTGGACAGCAAAGGCAAAAAGGAATGCGAGGATAACTAGAGAAATGGTTTTCGACTTGGTCATTATTCACCTCCGTCACGGAAAACGACATTGTTTTCAGATAAAAGTCACAACGACGAAGGCATGCCGCAAAAAAAGGCGGGCAGCCTCAATACGCCATCGCGCGTCCCATCACCATACAACGCAAGTTAACGGAAACATTATCTACCCGCCTTAGTGTGTGTGTTATTGCGTCGCTTCCTCCTTTATTCGATGGGATAAAAGTCAGAATATCAGTTCACGTTTCTCACCAGTGAACATGCCGTGCAAGGCGTCAGACCCTTGCCACGCCTTGTCGGGATTGTGCCAATGAGCCTTGCAATACCGCTTTCAACATATCTTCGGGCCTGTTTACACAGCCCCCACACGGGGTAATAATCTGGAGCCGGATTGCACTCCATTAATATAGACACAGTCGGGGCGTAAAAAATCTCGCAAAATCTTGTGGAATTCAGCAAATTTTTTGATGAAATCTCCTAATGCCGGTACTTGCAGGACCTTAGAGCAGAAAAAAGGGGGCAGTAGGCAGTGGGCAGGCGTGGCGATTGGCCAGTGTCGCGAGGGGGTCAGACGCTGAGGAGCAGCCTTCGGCTGCCTTTTCCTTCCGCGTCCTCTCTTCTCGGACATTATTTCCGAGGCCATGCAAACCGAAAGTAAAAGACCCCGCAAGGCGGGGCGGGAAGGGTCTGACTCCCCGAGCCTCGTCTCTCTCGTGGTGAGAAATGCGGACTACCTACGCGATATGGATGAGAACGACATTGAAGAGGTTATAGACGAAGTGCATGGCGATGGGCGTGAGAAGCGAACCGGTGCGCTCATAGGCATACGCCAGGAATATCGCCAGCAGGAATATCGGTATGAATGCCGCCGCCGAGACGTGGATTGAGGCGAAGACCAGCGCCGAAATGAGTATCGCCTCGTCCCGCCCGAACGACCCGCACAGCCCCCGGTACAGCACGCCGCGAAAGATGAGTTCCTCCCATATCGGCGCCGCGAGCAGCGCCATGGCGTACATCAGCGCAACGAACAGCGGCGAGGTCTCCCGCCGCATCATCCGGACCACGTCCTGCTCGCCCGTGTCCACGCCGACTGTGCGGAAGTAAAGCACGCCAATCAAGGCAACAATCGTGACCAGCGGGATGAGCAGCAGCAAGAGCAACACCCCCCGGCCCAGGTTGGCCGGCACACCCCTCGAATCAAGCCCCATGTCACCCGGCCGCGCATGCGCCGCGCCTCTCAGGAAGAAATATGCGCCCGCGCAAATAAGCGGCGCGGATATGAGCGTGGCCACGGACACGCTGCGCGATTGAATCAGACACGAAGGCGGGAATGCCGCATTCTCGAAGAGCCACCAGACGCCGGCCTGCACGATTGCCAGCACCAAAAACGCGCAGAAGGTCACCAGCACACCCAGCCCTGCGCCCCAGCGCGGCGGGCCCATGCGGCTGCGGCGTGGAAACGCAAAGCGAAATACCCCCCACACCAGCAGCGCCGCAACGGCAATCATCCCCGCGAAATAAATGAAGAACGAAGGGCGATACCCAAAGGCCCGCACCAGCCCACCCAGGTCGGTAGGCCCCCCGTCGGCGAACAACCACGAAAGAAATTCCAGGAAATCGCTCAAATCTCGCGCACCGTTTAATAAGAACAACATCGGCCAAAAGCGCGCATGATACGGACAGGAGACCCTTGCGTCAAGCAAGAGACCCCCTCGCCGAGCCGTGATGAGAAATGCGGGTTGGGAATTGCGGGCGTCGCGTCGAAGCGAAGGAAGCAGGACCGAGTCTTCCGGCCAAAAACAAGCCGGGCGGTTCATAATGAACCGCCCGGTCTTTTTGCCTCTGGATTCCCGAAGGGAATCCCTGATGCAAGCCTTATCGCAGTTTTTTGCGCACAATGCCCGCAAGCATGGCAAGCCCGCCGCTTCCAATCATCAGGAAGATGGTTGCAGGCTCGGGGATGGTGATATCAAGGGCCTCGATATCGTAATAAGCGGTGCCGCCCCACAGGTCAGCGCCAGCACCTGCACCTGACACCTGGCCGAAGAAGATGCCCTCCTCGGCGTCGAAGTACGTGGTGACGCTCGTCCCGTCGTACAGGAAGATGGTGTCGCCGTCGAAGTACTGACCGGCGAAGAACGCGTCAACCTCGGTGTCGTTCAAGGATTCGGAGATGCCCCATTTCTGGTACTTGTCGTACAGGCCGTCGTCCACAACGGAGAACAGGATATAGTCGTCGCCTATGTCGAACTCGCCGTCGCCGTCGGCGTCTTCAACGACCAGAGCGTCTATGTCGAAGACATAGCGCATAAAGTTGTTGAGTGCGTCGTAGCCGGCGACCGGAGTGTCGG
>JAUXGI010000089.1 GCA_030622295.1 Planctomycetota bacterium | reverse complement strand
GGGCCAAGGAGCCCCGTCCGCCTCAGGCGGATCGGGGCGGGAGGGGTCTGACTCCCCGAGCGTACCCTTTTACCAGCAATTCTTTAATGCTCCCCCAACCCGCTATTCCTCACAAGAGTCATTTGCGCCATGGGGCAGACAAGGGCAAAAATGAAGCAAAAAGGGCCTGACCCCCTTTGCTTCATTCCCTTTTGAATTTATCCTGTTCACTTGTTGACAAGGCGGCGGACACATCGTAAAATTAGAGGTATCATATCCAGGCACAGCCAACGCACCAAGCACGAGGGGGGGAACCATGACCTGCGGAATCTTCGCCGCAACGGCGTTGTACTGGTCGTTGCAGGCTTCCACGCTTTTGCACTCCCAGTCGGCCGTTCTAATCAGCATTTTCGAACTCTGGCTCCCCATCGCCGTGATACTCATGTCACTGGTGGTCGTGATTATTTGCGGGAGGAATTTCTACCGCGAAGTAAGGGCCAAGCGAAACAGCCAACCCCATCTGCTTTCCCTGAGACGCCCCGAGCAGAAGGCCCCCGTGCAACGGGAGGACTCGGTGAGCCTTTTCAAGCGCTGGTTCCGGCCGGTTCCCGTCGCAGACCTCGCCCCGCATCACCTGGGCATACAGTGCTACGACAAATTCTACCTGCCGCGCATGTCCGAGGAGGAAAAGATAGCGGAACTCCTGGACGCCGGCCAGAGCGTCGTCATCTCCGGGCTGAGCGGCGTGGGCAAGAGCCGCACCATTTACGAGATGCTGACCGGTTTCGAGGAGTTCCAGGGCTTCACGGTGCTCCGGCCCTGCGGGGCAATCCTGCGACCGGCGCTCGACGCCATGTACATCCCGCGAAACAGGTACATTCTCATCCTGGACGATCTGGACGTGCTGAGCGAGGAGACCGCCTCCGCCGGCGCTGCGCTGGAGGCCGTGCGTACCGTAGCCGACAAACTCTTCGTCTTCGCAACCATCCGCAAGGAGTCCGAAGACGACCCGCGATACTCGCTCACCAGGCAATATGTGGACCTGTGGTCGGGGTTCAAGGAAATAGAACTCGCGCCGTTTGCGCCCGACGAGACGGCCGAGATAATCGAAGGCTCACAGAGCGGCGTTGAGGTGGACGAGCATGTCGACGGCACGGCGATAAGCGCGCTTATCTCCTTCAGGAAACTGAAGGAGAAGCACGCGGCGCTCGATTCGGTCACCTGCCCCGAAAGCCTCAAAATCATCCTCAGGGCGGTAAAGACGCTGCGCGAGTTGAACCAGCCGCTGAATACCACGACGGTAAAAAAGATTTGCGTGGCATCACTCGAACGCAGTCAGATTCTGGCCGAGGAGACAGACAGGCTGGTCGCCGCGGGCTTCTTCGACGTGGCGGACGAGGAGGTCATCTGCAACGACAAGATAGTGGACGAGGTTCTGGCAGCGGACATGCCGCTTATCGAAACGGCGGTGCAACTGGTAATAGCGGGCGAGGAGATGCTGCCGCTATGGTGGGCGGGCGTGGCGCTTTTCAAGCGTGAAAACTACTACAAGGCGCTGCGCTGCTTCGAGAAGATATCCGAAAAGCACCCGGACTTCACCGGTGCCGCCCACTATATCGAGAAACTCCGCGAGGAACTGAACCTGGCCCCTGGAAAGATCAAGCCCGAAGAACCCGAACCCGAGGCGGCCCCCGAGTCCGCCGAAGAGGAAGCGCAGGCGGCAGACAAAGAGGAAGAGGAAATCGAGACACCGCAAAACTATCGGGTTGTCGAACGCGACCCCGAAGCAGAGACAGTCGCCGAATCCGACGAGAAAACCCCGCCCGAGTCCGCCGATATCCCGGAACCCGAGCCCGAACAGGCGGCAGTCGAAGAACCGGCACCTGAACGTCGCAAGGAAAAGATAGGACTGCAGCGCGATACCGAAACGCAGGCCCAACTGGAGTCCTGGCGCAAGGAGATATCCGCCCAGATAGAAAACCGCCACTACCGCCACGCGATAGAAAACCTGCACCGCCTGCTGGCCACGGACTACAATCGCCCGGAGACACACATGGCGCTGGGCATAGTCTACGCAAAGGTCAACAACCGCGCGCGGGCGGACTACCACATGCGCAAGGGCGTCAACTTCGACAAGACCAACCCCGAGGTACATAGAACCTACGCGCAATTCCTGGAACGCATCGGTGAAACCAACAACGCACTGCACGAGTACCTCATGGCCGGAATGCTGGAAATAGTAAGCGGAAGGGCGGAACTGGATGCCTTTGCCAAATGCAGCGAACTCAGCCGCACCGCAGCCAACCGGTACGTGAATTTCCTCTCGGCCTCATACTACACGGCAATACTGTATTGCCTGGGCGACCAGGAGGATGTGGCGGAATTTCTCGACATGATAGAGAAAAGTTACGGCCAGTATCCGGTGGTCGATTACATAATCGACACGCTTAAAGGCAGACAGCCTCAACCCCTGACGGGAGGCGACCTGGAAGCGCGAGCCGCGCGGAAAATCCGTGAACTGGTGACACAGGAAATGGAAAGGACCGGAGAAATAGAGGAACGCGAGCGGCCAGGGGCCGCCGGCGAGAAGGCATACGAACCACAGGGCCTTACCGAAACAGACGCCTGAGGTGCCCCCGGCACTTCGTCCTTTTCCTTATTGTGAAAGCACGGCAGATTCGTGACCTTGTGACACACGGAGTGGAGCACGTCTGAAACAGAGGCTGGTCAGTAGAGCCCTGGCTGGGATTTGGAACACCCAAAATGGGACGTGGAATATGGGTCACTTGAATTGCGGGCGGGCGATTATTCGCCCGCCCATTTTTCTTCCGTTATCCCCGAGGCTCGTTGTGCCTGCGGCAAGGCTCGGGGAGTCAGACCCTTCCCGTCGGGGACACAGCCCCTCTTTTGCTTCCGGTTTGCATGACTTCGGGAACGGCTCCCGATGTCAGGAAGCGCGGAAGGAAAAGGCAGCCGAAGGCTGCTCCTCCTCAGCGTCTGACCCACTCGCCGATCCGCCTGAGGCGGATTGCCCGTTGCCCGTTGCCTGTTGCCTGTTGCCATTTGGTGAATCGGGGGTCTGACTCCCCGAGCCTTGCTACTCCACCTGTTCAATGTCTGTGATTAACCAGGTCCGCCCGACGTATTTCAGTGTATATTTCTGCCGGAAAAGTGTCCCCCTTTTGGCCTCGTCCTTGCCGACCCTCTTCGACATCTCCACAATAAGGACTGCGCCCCCGCGCCCGATGACTTCGGAAATAACGGCCCAGTCGTATGAAATCGCGTTGCCGTGTCCTTCCCTTACAAAGTCGATGTTGCCCTTCCTTTCGACAATCGGCTCCATCTTCTCCGCCCAGCACTCGTCGCTGAAGAGTTTGCCCAGGTTCTCGACGACGAGTTTTGCTCTTGCCTCAGCCGCTTCGGGGGTGTCGTCGTCCTGCAAGGTCGCGTTTTTCAGTATGGACCAGAACTTCTCCACTGTGCCGGAAGGGGGATTTTTCTCATAGATAAACCGGCGGAGCATTTCGGCCCGTGCCTCAAGCGCCTCGGCCAGCGCCTGCAGTTCGTCCGCTTTCATGTTTTTCGTGCCGTCGGCAAACCCCCTCGCCTCCCGTATGCCGCTAAGTTGAGCCAGTTCGGCTCTGAGCGTGGCGGCCTCCGGGGGGCGCTCGCGGGACATCGCCGGCACCGCGTGCAACCGGATGTCTCCGGAGCCGGCGCCCTTGACCAGGTGGAAGCGACACTGCACGTTCTTCAATTCCTCATACTTCGCGAAAAGTTTCCGAACCGGCGACAGTTCCCGACTCAACATGCGGGACCAGTAGTACGGCGTTTCTTCAACGCAGGCCGGCTCAATGCCTTCCGGCCAGTCGGCGACGGGCTGACTGCTGTAGAAGTGCACCAGCGACCCGCACCCCGCCACGGGCAGATGCGGGTGGGGTACCGTAAGGGAAAAGTGGAGCAGTTCCGTGACGAGTTCATCGGCGCTCCCGGCGACCTCATCCGGTATGTCGTACGCGATGACCGCGTAGGTCTTGTCGTCCTGCAGCGAGTGAGCGGAGAAGCCGTTTTGCTCCAGCCAGTCTCTTGCACCGGCGCCCTTCATCACCTGACGGTATGTGTTGACGAGGTTGGCCTCGCCGGCGGGCCATTCCTCGATGTCGTCTGCAGCGCTGCGGGCGGCCAGGTATCCGGTGAGCGCATGGAAAACCGCGGGGTCTTCAACGCCGACATCGTTGGATGCCTTGCCGGCAAGCGGAATAACAAGGGCGACCCTGCCGGCGGCGTGCTTGAAGCGGGCCTGGATGATAAGGTGCTCCGTGTGCCCGTCCCATATAACCACGCTGCGCAGCCCCGTCATTTCCGGGGGGGCGGCTCCGTCGGGTGCGAACGTGAGCGCCGCCGAATTCCCCGCAAACAGGCTGAAGAGCATAACTGCAACAAGAAGGCGTCCTGTCATGGCGTTTCACTCCTGCATCTAAGACGAAAGGTTGCGTAAGTTATGAGAAATCTAACAACAGTCGCACACCCTGTCAATAGGGATGTGCGCAAAAAAATCCCGGTTCTGCCAAGATTCTTGCATACTTTGGCCGATTTGGCGTGTCTATATATATAGAAGAGAAGCAAAGAGGAAATTACCGACCAAGACCCGTAGCTAGGGCTCCTGTCGCAAGCACCGCCGAAGGGCGGCGTGACGGGGGCCTTACTTATTTCAGCATCTAACCCCCATTTCTCACCACGAGAGATACGGGTTAAGGCAGAACTACCTGAATCACCTCGGAAGGGCGGCCGGTCATGCCGTCTTCGTTATAGGCGGCCACGATGAGGTAAAACATTCCACTGACGTCCGGGTAGATTACCTGCACCGTGTTGTCGCCTGCGTCCATGACGAATTCAAAGGGATTCTCAGGCGTTGTGCCGCATGATATCCGGTAGCCTGTGGCTCCTTCCACCGCCTCCCAGGTAATAGTCAGAGCAGGCTCCACAAACACTGCGTTTGCGTTGGACGGCGCGTCCAGGATTTCCACATGCAGGACGTTTGACAGGCCGGTCTCGGTTCCATCGGCGAAGCGGGCCTTCAGGACGTTGTAACCTGAATCGCCGGTGTCCATCTCGACGTAGAGTTTGGTGGTTTCGGCCGGAAAGACCGCCATGCCGCCGGGGTATTTTTCAGTCCCCCCGAAGGGATGTTCCCTTGTCTCGCCCCATTGCATCACGTAGGATTGTGCAAGCGGTACCTCCGTCCAGGAGAATTCAAGAGTGCCGTCGGTCATGCAGCGGGCGGACAGGACGGGCGCGGTGTGCCTGTCGATTTCTATGGCCGTCATGGAGAGCGGCTCGGCGGAGTAGGTGAATTCGGCGGGGTTTATCTCGCGTACCGACTCCTCTATGATGATGTTGTCCGGGTCCACGAGGTTTGTGTCGAACACGCCCTTGCCCTCGCCGCCGACTTTGTAGATATGCGCCGTGGAAGGGGCGGTCGTGAAGTTGCCGACGGTGAAGTCCACGTCTATGGTCTGGTCCTGGCTGCGGTTGATGACGATGATTTTCAGTACGGAGTCGTTTTCGCTCAGGCTGGCGTATGCGGAAATATACGGCGCCTTGTAAAGCAACTGGCCTGTTCTGTATGAGGTGATTTCGTACTCGGGTGAATCCGCGGCAACGCCGAGGTACTTTGTGCCGAAGTGGTCATAGAACAGGCGGTAGGCCCAGTAACTGGGAGTGAGACAGTCGCTGCCGATTACGCCGTATGTGTACTTGCGGTCGTTGATGAGCAGCCAGTCGCTGTCGGCGG
>JAUXGI010000090.1 GCA_030622295.1 Planctomycetota bacterium | reverse complement strand
GAGAGCCGCGAGCAGCGCCGCCACCTTGTACTTTGTCATGAAACTGAATCGCCTCCGGCGGGAAGCCGCGGCAAGGGCGTCCAACTCGGCCTGGGCGAGGGGACTGCCGCGGCCGCTTATATCTATGCTTTCCAGTTCATCCGGCCTGGCCATGACCAGCGCGAAGCAGTCAAGCACGCCGTTGTCGCCGTCCAGCAGCGAAAGCGCCTTTATCTCCTGAATTGCCTTCTCGCAATCCTCCTTTATAGCCGTTTTCATGAGGAATTGCAAACGCAACATCCTCAGCGGCGCGTTATTGGGATTGTTCTTTATGCCACGGTCAACCAGTTCCAGGGCCGGTTTCGGGTCCTTGAGCATCATCACCGCCCCGCTCAGCAGTTCCGGCCTGGCGACGTTTGCCTTTGCGAAGCGCTCGATTTTTTCCTGCGACAGCGAAAAGACGTTGTCAAAGATATATGTCGTCGGAACGTCCCATTCCCTGCGAGTGACGCTCCTGGGCAACTTGCGGAACAACGTCAGAAGCACGCCGAGGTCGCTTTTTTTCTTCGCGGAAATCAGTTCTTTGCAGTAGGCCGCCAGTAATTTCGCGGAGCCTGTTTGACCGTTCAGGGCAACCAGCGCGTCAAAATGCTTCTGCGCCTTCTCCACGTTACCGGTCTGAAGGGCCATGCATCCGGCTATGTACAGCGCGTAGCCGTCGGCGGGGTGGTCCCTCAGCGCGGCCTGAGCGATATTTTGCGCTTCCTCAAACCGTCCCCCGCGCATGGCCTCCAGGGCCTTGCTGAAAGGCCAGCGTTCACCGGTGAACTTCCCGACCTTGTCGTTGAATTCCGTCAGCAGACCCATGAAGTAATCGTCCCGGCCGGCGTCCTGAAATATCCACCTGGTGGTCAGGGGGCCGTTTTCCACCTCGTATCTGTAGAGGGCCATGTTCAACTTGTTGTCCGGTTTGAACGTGTCCTTGTTCTCCTTCCACCATTTTCGCCAGCGCTCCTGGTCGGGTTCCATGGAGATGCCGGTAAGATTGGCAAGAGCCGTACCGGCCGCGCCCCTGAAGAAATCCGCGTTGCGGCTCCTGCGCCCCAGTCTGTAAAGGAGTCTGGGGATTACCTTCTCGTGGTCCAGGAACACGCTGCCCAGAATGGCCAGCACGCCGGCGGGAGTATCCATGCCCTCGGCATAGTCCAGGATATATTTCTCCGCGGCTTCGCTGCCGTGATAGGCCATCATTAGAATCGTCAGGACGGCCTCGGGGGCGTATCCCTCCTCTTCCGCAAGGTCTTCCAGTTCATTGATATCCCGCACCGCCCAGTCATTCTGGTGGGCTTTCTTTATCTTGTCCCATTCGCGGCCTTCCCTGTCCTTGAGGAATTGTGCGACCGGGTCGGCGGCGTAGTCACGCGCCATCGCCGTGCTCCCGCCGGTGGTCATGAAAAACAGCGCAATAAGTATGGCAGCGGTAACAGATGTCTTCATCGGTATCTCCTCACAGAGTGATTAATTCAGCGTTCTTTCACCTCCGGCAATGCCTGCGGCAACGCTCGCCGGTATGGTACGCCGGTGTCAGACCATTGTTGGCCGGGCTATTTGTCCGGCAGGCGTTCTATCCTGGCGCCGACGGCGCGGAGTTTCTCCTCAATCCTCTCATAGCCTCGGTCGATATGATACACACGTCTGACTTCCGTCGTGCCCTTTGCCACCAGTCCCGCCAGCACCAGCGCAGCGGAGGCGCGGAGGTCCGACGCCATCACCTGCGCGCCCGACAACTCCGGCACCCCGATGATTATCGACGTGGCGCCTTCCTTCCGAATGTTCGCCGCCATGCGGTTCAGTTCCGCCACGTGCATGAATCTGTCGGGGTATATCTTTTCCGTCAGTACGCTTATCCCGTCGCCCAGGCTCAGCAGCGCCATGCACTGCGCCTGCAGGTCAGTGGGAAAGCCCGGGTAAGGCAGCGTCGTCACGTCGACCGCCCTGGGCCGGTCCTGCGCGGTCACGCACACCGCGTCGCCTTTCTGGTAGACGGCTATGCCTATGCGATGCAGCCTGTCCACCACGGCACGCAGGTGGTCCAGCCGCGCATTGACCAGGTGCAGGTCGCCGCGGGTTATTGCGCCGGCGAAGAGGAACGTTCCCGCCTCTATTCTGTCGGGTATGACCTCGTACTCGCAGCCGCCCAGTTCTTCCACACCTTCGACAACCAGCCGCGGCGTGCCGATGCCGCTGATGCGCGCGCCCATGGCCTCAAGGAAGCGCGCCAGGTCCTGTATCTCCGGCTCACAGGCGGCGTTTTCTATTACGGTGCGGCCTTCCGCGAGCGTCGCGGCCATCATCACATTGGCGGTACCGGTCACACTGGAACCGAACGCCCCGCCCAGGTATATCTCCGCGCCCTTCAGCCTGTCCGCTTCCGCGATTATGTAACCGTGCTCCACGTACACGTTCGCACCCAGGCTCCTGAGCCCCTTCATGTGCAGGTCGATTGGCCGCAGGCCTATTACGCAGCCGCCGGGCAGTGAGACGCGCGCCTTCTTGCGCCGGGCCAGCAGCGGCCCCAGCACGCAGACACTCGCGCGCATCCTGCTGACCAGTTCGTAAGGCGCGGTCACTTCACTCGTGTCGCCCGGTCTGCACTCAATGGTCGTCTCGTCCGTGCGCTCGACGCCGCCCCCCAGTGCCGCCAGGATGTCGGACATCGTGCGTATGTCGGCCAGCCGCGGCACGTTCCTTATGATGCAAGGCTCATCCGTCAATATCGAGGCCGCCATCATCGGCAGCGACGCGTTCTTGGAGCCCGAGATGGTTACCCTGCCTTCCAGGCGGCTTCCCCCCTCGATGACAAATTTATCCATAATCCTCACCCATGCAGCGAATTAGTCCGGGGGTGTCAACTAAAGGGGTCTGACCCTTTAGTTGACACTGCCTATGATTACTCTGTTTATGCCCTCGTAGTCTTTGACGCAATCTATGCCGCGCAGGCCCGCATCCCGGAAGAGTTTCTTCACCCCGTGCGCACGTTCCGCGCCCACCTCCACCATGAGGTATCCACCGGCAGCGAGCATGTCCTGCGCCGCACCGGCGAGTATGCGGTAATACCTGAGCGGGTCGCCCTCGCTCACGAGAGCCGCGTGCGGCTCGAAATCACGCACGTCACTCATCAGGCCCGGCCACTCGTCCTCGGCCACGTAGGGCGGATTGGACAAGAGCAGGTCAACTTCTCCGGTCACTCCTTCGGCGACTACCGGCTCGAGCACGTCGCCCTTAAGAAACAGGATTCTGCCCTCAACGGCGTTCAGCCGCGCGTTTTTTCGCGCAATCGTCAGCGCCGCGTCGCTGAGGTCGGTGGCAATGACGCGGGCGTCCGGCAGTTTGACCGCAAGGGACACGGCGATATTCCCGCTGCCGGTTCCGATATCCACAATTGTCGGCGATTCATGCCCCCGGGCAAGGGCCAGCGCCTTTTCCACGAGGAATTCAGTCTCGGGTCGTGGGATTAAGACGTCGGGCGAGACCTCGAACGCGAGGGAGAAGAACTCTTTGCGGCCCGTGATATATGCGACCGGGCAATGCGAGGCGCGTTTTTTTACGCATTCACGGAACCTTGCCAGGACATCGTCTTCAACAACGCTGTCGAAGCCCGTGTACAGCGCGATTCGCTCCACTCCGAGCACATGGGCCAGCAGCACCTCCGCGTCCAGCCGCGGCTTTTCCATGCCCTTGCGAGCGAAATGCTCCCTGGTCCATTCCAGCAGTCGGGCGATTGTCCACGGCTGTTCCGTTGGCATGGCCTGCATCATAATGTGGGTATTCAATCGCCTTGAGGAATCCTGTGCGTGTCCCTGTTTTCCTTCCACCATTCTTCAATCCTTTTGGTCTTTTCGGCACGCACGGAGGGCTCGTCGTCGAAATCATAACCGAATGTCTGCACGCCCAGTTTCCTCAGTCCCGTGGCGGATTCTTCCCTGACGCCGTCGTCTTTATCTTTGAGGCCGGTTATCAGGTAGTTCACCGCGTCCACGGTTCGCATCGCGCCCAGCGCGAGGGCGGCCTCCCAGCGCAGGTCCGCGCTTTCTTTTGGGTCCTGGAGTATTTTGCCGATGTCTTCGCAGAACGGCTGGACCCGCAAAACACCCAGCACGTTTATTGCCTCCTTGCGAACCTTGTCCTCGCTGTCCTTGAGCGCCAGCCCGATTTGCACGAGTGCGTCTCCCTGCATCCGCTCGTAATCGTGCAGGATGCTTTCGTCGATTTTCTCCCTGTCTCTCATGACCTGGGCGTAGAAGAGCGCCAGGTCTTTGACGGTGCGCGCGCGGAAGTCGGCCTTCTTGCTCTGCATGCGTGCGCGGAACTCGTCCTTGAAAAACAACTGCGGGAAGGGCATCTCCGACGTGTCGCGTTCCTCCTGCAGGCGCGTTATGTATACCTTGCAGTCTTTTGCGATGCCCGTCAGTTTCACCTTGATTTTTTCGAGCGTCTGGGGATGCCCCGGCGGATTGCTCCCCAGCAGCATCAAACCCGTCAGGGCGGTTTTGCGTGCCATGAAGTAGCAGCCGTCGCCAAACATCAGGGTCGCCAGTTGCTGGTAGAGGTTCGGCTCCTTTACCCCCTCATGGAACGTTTCCAGCAACAGGGATTTGCACTTGTTGCTGAACCGATATGCGTCGCGAAGCAGGCTCTTTATCCGCCGTTCATCTTCACGGGTGAGGATTCCCCCTTCGTGACCGGCGCGAATTGCCTCCGCCTGACTCAGGCGCAGCGACGAGACTTCCATGTAAAGGGCGGAGAGTTTCAGTCGTATGGCGGTCTGGCCCGGGTCTTTGCGCACCGCCTTCTCAAGCATTTGCAGCGCCTTGTTGATGTAGTCATTGCTGTCGGCCTCGCCGACGCCGGGCTCCTGTGCCGTGCGGATGTAATAGGTGGCCAAGCCGTCGTACGGCCAGGGGAGTCTGTCGTCGAGCGCGGAAGCGCGCTCGAAACGCTTACGGGCTTCTTCAAGGTCTCCGGTCTGCCCCAGCAGGCGCCCGTAAAGGTACTGATATTGCGCTTCTCTCCTTCGGTCGCCGGTTTTCGCATCTTGGAGGCGCTGCCTGTATTCTTCGAGTACCGTTCCCAGGGGCACGTCGCGGCTCTCCTCTGCGAGGAGCATTGCGTCCTGATACCGCCTGTGGAGCGGAACGTCGGAAGGGTCGGCAGCCAGGCCGGTTTTCAGTTCGTGTATGGCGCGATACCTTTCGCTTTTTTCGCGATGGTACTTCGCGAGCGCGGGGCTCTTGTCCACCTCGTCGTAAAAGCCGGCCAGGTCTGCATGCGCCAGATAATACTGACTGTCGAGTTTCAGAGCGGCCTTAAGATATGGAACAGCCTCTCTGCGCCGGTCCATCTTGTCCAGCATTCTCCCGTAGAGGTACTGAAACATTGCCTCCGACGGATATTTCTTCGCGTACTTTTCGTACATCTGTCGCATCTCATTCAACTGCCGGGCTTGGAGTTGGACCTGCGGATTGTAATACGCGAAAAAGGAATCCTGGTGCCCGATGTGCGCGGGCAGGAGCCTGTAATCGCTCTCGATGGCGGACTTGAACAGGACATTCGCCCTTGCGGGTTGCGGGGGCTCGGTCTTCATGAACTCCTGTGCCGCCCTCAGGCTTGCCCGGGCGGCCTCTTCGTTGACGACCGGCTCCTTGTCACGGCCGCGGCCCGGAATGATGCCCCCTCCCTTGCACGAGGTCAGCAGGGCAACAAGGAAAATACACAGCAGGGATGCGCCGGTGAG
>JAUXGI010000240.1 GCA_030622295.1 Planctomycetota bacterium | reverse complement strand
ATGGCTCCGGGGACAGTCCCGAATCTACGAGCTGGCCCGCTTCGCGGCCTGCGCTCCGTAATTCTGGGACAGTCCCCATCCGCACCTGTTTCTCAATATTTATGTCGGACCGCTTAGTTGAACCGGGGGCATCTTGCTGGAGGCGGCGGGGGTCACCTCTTGGGGGCGGTGCCGGTGAATTCCGCCTGGTTGACGGGCGCCCTTTCGTAGCGGTCACGCTCGTAGTTGAGCCACAGGCCTTTGCCTGCGAGGTAGACGGGTCGCGTGACCGGTCGCAGGTCGGGCGCAAAGCCGATTCCGTCGGTCGCGGTTATTACCACGGGACCCCGCGGGAAGTCGAACGCGGCGTCGTCTGTTATGGAAACGGTACCGACGAAGGTGTCATTCTCATAGCAGGTCTTTTCCCATGTGCCCCTGCCGACCAGCCGGTGGAGCCGCCCGAGCGTGTCGAGCAGTCTCAGGCGAGTGACCCCGGCGTCCTCCTCGGACACCATCCTGCGTCCTTCCGGCAGGAGCATCGGCTTGTTGAATACCAGCCTTACTACGGCCCTGCCCGCTCTCAGTTTGCCGGAGTCTCGCACCACGTTCGGTTCTTCGGCGAACGCCTGAGTCATGCGGAAGACCTCGCGGCCGTCCTGCTCCACGATGACCCTGCTCATGCAGCCCGGGCCTATGGCCCAATCCGCGGCGAAGAGGAAGGCGGTGAAGTTCTCCGAGGCGACGGGAACTATCCTGTTGGGCTTAAGCATGTATCCGGTGCCGCGCATATAGCGGCGTACGGTAAACGCGGGAGAGAGTTCTATACAGAGTGACATTATCCCCCGCGAGCCGTAATAGAAGTCTACGCTGCTTCCGGATACCGGCTCCAGGTACAACATGCTCCCCCGGCTGTGCTCGTAGCGCGAGCCGACGCCGGCAAGCCCCCCGGCGCGCGGAACCAGACCTCTGCGGCGATTGATGAGGTGGGCCATGCCGCCGGCGAGGAACTCGTAGGTGTCGAAATCCTTCCGGAGCCTGTCCCTCGTGTATCCGTGCGGGTAGAGGATTTTCTCGCTGAAGGAGTGATAATCGAGGTAAAGGACGAAGTTGTGCCTTCGACTGTCAACCAGGTCTATCAGGGCCTGTATTTCTTTCTCGACTTTTTTGGGACGGGAAGGGTCGTCGGGACGCGGTTCGCCCCTGTAGTACCTGCTGGGCGGATTGTCGCTGCCGCCTATATCATCACCGACACGGTTCGGCGAATCGCCCTGCAGACGCCACTTGAAGGGGTAGTTGCGATTCAAATCGACGCCCACCTGTCCGCCGGGCAGTGGGCGGCGGTTCTTTCGCCACAGGCGGTACTCCCTGTCGGCTTTTTTCTGAGAATAAACGAAGCCGTCCGGATTGACCACCGGTACTATCCATATCTCGGCGTTGTCAACGATGTACCTTATGTAGTCGTCGGTCGCGTAGTCCTCAAGGAGATGCTTCGCGAAGTACATCGTCGCCTCAATGCCTATCCACTCACACGCGTGCACGCCGCCCGTTACGAGGATGTCCGGCTTGACCGGGTCATGGCGGGACGCGTTGCGGCTGATCTTGACGGCGTAGATGGGGCGGCCTTTCCAGGACTCGCCTATCTTGGTGATTTTCACGAGGTCCCCGGCCCCCTGACCGTATTCCCGCTGCCAGCGGGTGAGGGTTGCCAGGATTGCGTCGAAGGTGTAAAAGTCCGCCTTCGACTCTTCGGAGATGACGGGGAATGAATCGGTCGGGACCCGGCGGCGACCGGCGCAACCTGCAACAAGCCCAACCACTGCCATGACAATGATAAGTAATCCGCAGGTTAGCCTATGTATTTTCAGATTGACCATCTCTCACACTCACATTTGATTCACATTATGCCAAAAACCGGCCCAAATTGCAAGCGGCGAGGGGGTGCATGTGAAAATCCTGAATTTTCACGTCGTCTCCAAGTTCCGCGAGGGGACAGTCAACAATCTACGCCCCACTTCGTGGGTTTTTTTCCTCTCGCGCTCGCTGTCCTCGAACATTATTTCCGAGGTCATGCAAACCGGAAGTACAAGAGCGGGCAAGGCCCGCCCGCCTCAGGCGGATTGCCTGTTGCCTGTTGCCCGTTGCCGTTTGGCGAATCGGGCGGCTGACTCCCCGAGCCTCGGTCTGACACCCTCGCCAAACGCACATGCTCCCTTTTGCCGCACTGGAGTTGACAGCGGCCTGTGCGTCTGGTAGTTTCGATGCGATGCGCCGGGCGGCGCTGTTTACTTGCTCAGGAGGCGGAAGCGTGGACAAGGATAAGGGGCTAACGCATTTCGATGAAGAGGGCAAGGCACGGATGGTCGACGTGTCGAAGAAGCAGCCGACGCTGCGCCGGGCGGTTGCGGCGTGCACGGTCGTGATGAAAGCCGAAACGCTGGAGATGCTCCTGGCGAAGAAGACGTCGAAGGGTGACGTGTTCCAGATCGCCCGCATCGCGGGTATCATGGCGGCCAAGCAGACGCCGGCGTTGATTCCGTTGTGTCATCCGGTAGCGCTGACCGCGGTTGACGTGGACCTGAGGCCCGTGAGCGACAAGGCTGTCGAGATTCGCGCACAAGCGCACGCAAGGGACGTCACCGGCGTGGAGATGGAGGCGCTTACCGCCGCTTCCGTCGCGGCGCTTACCGTCTACGATATGTGCAAGGCCGTTGACCGTGGCATCTCCGTGACGGACCTTCGCCTCCTGGAGAAAAGCGGCGGAAAGAGCGGAACGTATACAAGGTAAAAGGTGCAAGTCTGCGCTTCCGAGGCTCGGGCCGGGCCTTGCCCGGTCTTTTCCTTTTGCGCTTTCTGACCTCGAACACTGTCTTCAAAGCAATGCGGGCCGAAAGGAAAAAGGCAGCCAAGGGCTGCCACTGATTGGAACGCAGAAACACACAGAAATTCGCAGAAAGACGCAACCGGAAATTCGTTGGAGAGGCTCTCCCGTGGCGAGAAATGCGGGTCAGTCTTCGGTGTCCCCTTCTGTCTCGCCCGTCTTGCGCCTCCTTTCGGTGGTCTTTCTTCTTATGCGCTCCTTGACGGTCTGCCGGAGTGAGGTCGGCCTTACAACGCGCCTGACAAGCGGCACCACGACGAAGCCTGTCCAGGCCATTATGATTGAGCCGAACAGCAGCGTGCCCACGCCAAGCCCCTGTGCCGCCGTCATCCGATACAGCCTGCCTAAAACGTACACGCGAGTGCTGATTACGAGTTCTTGAAGAAATATGACCTGGAGGTTTTCAACCCAGACCATCTTTGTTTTCATGAGCAGATGCAGGAGAATCAGGAAGCAGACGGATTTTGCGAAGACCTTGATGATTTCGACATGAGGCGGTCGCCTGCGCGGCGAGGTTATGACGAGATACATGGCCCATATCAGGCAAACCAGTT
>JAUXGI010000187.1 GCA_030622295.1 Planctomycetota bacterium | reverse complement strand
GGCCGAACCTCGGCACGATTAACCATACCTGGATGACCGTCAACTGTGCCAGGTCGCGCGGAATATCTGTTGTCGGCGTCGTGTTCAACTATTGCCGCACATTGCCCCGGACTTCGGCGGAAAGGACGAACCCCGATGTGATACGCCAGGTCTGCGAGGTGCCGGTGCTCGGAACTGTACCGTACATCGAAAACAGGGACGCCGCATCACTGCCCGTAGGGCCGTTTCTGCCCGTCGCGGAGAAACTCCTCGCCGTCGGCGAAATCGCACGCCCCGAATAGGTGCATTCTCATGAGCGCTCCAAAAGATATCGTCAAGAAGGTCGACGACCTTCGCGAGCGAATCAACTACCACGACTGCCGCTATTATGTCCTCGACAGCCCTGAAATAACCGACGCGGAGTACGACCGCCTGATGAGGGAACTGGAGGACCTGGAGCGGCGCTACCCGGAACTCGTTACTCCCGATTCACCCACGCAGCGTGTCGGCGCCCGGCCCGTCGAGGCCTTCGGCACGTTCCGCCATGCCGTTCCCATGCTCAGCATACAGAACGCGCTCAACGAAGGAGAGGTGCACGAATGGATAGGCCGCGTTCATCGTACGCTGGGCGAAGAAGGAGTCCGGTACTCACTGGAGCCGAAACTTGACGGGCTTGCGGTTGAACTCGTCTACGAAGACGGCCTGCTGACCCTCGGTTCCACGCGCGGAGACGGCCACACGGGCGAAAACATCACCGAGAATCTCCGTACCGTAAGGAGCATCCCCTTGCGCCTTATGAAACACGGCGCGGGTGTGCCGTCGCTTCTGGAAGCGCGGGGAGAGGTGGTAATCGGGCGCGCCGATTTCGACCGCCTCAACGAGGAGAGGCGGGCCGCCGGCGAGGAACCGTTCGCCAACCCGCGCAACGCCGCCGCAGGCTCGTGCAGGCAACTCGACCCCCGCATCACCGCCTCCCGACCCCTCACCATTTTCATCTACGGCATCGGACGCCTGGAAGGAACGTCCGTGGGCAAGCACTCCGAGTTACTCGACTATCTCAGCGCGCTCGGTCTGAAGGTCGTAGACCGGCGCAAGGTCGTCGAGACCGCGGAAGAGATGTTCGACTTCTACAACGAACTGCTCGAGGTACGCGAGAAGTTTCCCTACGAGATGGACGGCCTTGTAATAAAGGTCGACTCCTTCGCCCGGCAGGAGCGTCTGGGTGTGCGTTCCCGCAGCCCCCGCTACATCCTTGCGTACAAGTTCCCCGCCCACGAGGGCACCACGCAACTCAACGATGTCATCTGGCAGGTGGGCAGGACCGGCGCTCTTACGCCGGTGGCCGCTCTTGCGCCCGTCGGAATAGGCGGGGTGACGGTGTCGCGCGCATCTCTGCATAACCAGGATGAGATACGTCGCCTTGACGTACGCATCGGCGATACGGTCGTTGTGCAGCGCGCCGGCGACGTAATCCCCAAGGTCACGAGGGTCGTCGCCTCCAGGCGCACCGGCAGGGAGAAGCCCCCGCAGGTGCCGAAGGAGTGTCCCGTGTGCGGCTCGGAGGTGGTCTTCGCCGAGGGCGAGGTCGTGCCCCGCTGCCAGAACATCGCCTGCCCCGCGCAGGTGAAAGGCAATATTACTCATTTCGCACAGAGGACCGCGCTTGACATAGACGGCCTCGGCGAAAAACTGGTCGACCAACTTGTGGACAAAGGCATGATGGAGGACCCCGGCGACCTCTACTCCCTCAAGCGGGAAGATATCGCCGCGCTGGAGCGCATGGGCGAGAAATCCGCAGAGAACCTCGTCAAAGCGATAGATGAGTCGCGCTCCGCTCCTTTTGCGCGCGTCATATACGGCCTGGGCATAAGACACGTCGGGGAACACGTCGCACAGGTCCTGGCCGAGGAGTTTTCAGGCGTGGATGAACTGGCCGCCGCATCCGTCGCCAACCTCGTCGAGATTCAGGAGATAGGCCCCATCGTGGCCGACAGCGTCTGCAGGTACTTCCGCGACGGTCACAATCAGCGGTTCCTGAAAAAACTGAGAGACGCGGGCGTGCGGATGACGGCCGGGAAGAGGCCCGTCAAGAAGAATATTTTCAGCGGGTTGACATTTGTATTCACGGGCGGTCTTGATACAATGACACGTGACGAGGCGAAGTCGCTGGTGGTCTCGATGGGCGGCCGCGCCTCCGGCAGCGTCAGCGCAAAGACCGATTACGTGGTGGGAGGAAAGGACGCCGGTACCAAACTCGACAAGGCGAAAAAACTCGGCGTCAGAATAATAGACGAGAGCGAATTCCGGAGGATGTGCGACCTTGAGTGACAAAGTCGAGAAACCGGCGAAAGTATCCAGGCCCGGGAAGGGCAAAGCCGCCTATTTCAAGCGGGCCTTTGTCAGGGGCCTGGCCGGGATACTGCCCGCCCTGCTCACCGTTGTCCTGCTGGTCTGGTGCTACCAGTTCGTGCGGGATTATGTGGGCGTTTACGTCAACACCATGACTGAATGGATTATCAGGGCGGTAGGACTGGAACAGGGCGTTCTCAAGCTGAACAACTTCATCGCCGGGAATATCAGCGTGCATCTCGCCCCTGCCGACCCCGACGCCGTCGAACTCGCACTCCGCCCCGTTACCGGCATTGTCCTGTCGCTTGTGCTTATCTACATCGTGGGGTCCTTCATCTCAACTTTCGTGGGCAAGAAACTGTTCCCCCGAATTGAAAAGATGCTCCTGCGCCTGCCGATAGTAAGGGCCGTCTACCCCCACGCCCGCCAGGTTACGGATTTCTTCCTGGGTGAGCAATCCATACGCTACGAGCGAATTGTCGCGGTCGAGTACCCTCGAAAGGGCGTCTACTCCATCGGTTTCGTCACGAACGATGGGATGCGCACCGTTTGCGACAGGACGAAGCGGCGCCTCCTGGTCATCTTCATACCCAGTTCGCCTACGCCCGTAACCGGCTACACCATCATGGTGCGGCCGGAGGAGACAATACCGCTCGACATGTCCATAGACGACGCCCTGCGCATGACCATCTCCGGCGGAGTTGTCATTCCTCGGAATCAGCAGATGCCTCGCACGGAATCCAGGATTCTGCGCGCAGGCACCGCGCCCGCCGTACCGGACGCCCCACCCGAGTCGGATGACACTCCCGAGGGAGCGTAACCCCCTGCGGCAAAAACTGCCGCTCGTCGGCAGGAATTCCGGAAATCCTCACCTCCGCAACAGTCATCCAACACCCTCGCATCAATATTCTTCATGGCCGGAATCCCTTGTCCCATAAGGAATGCCGGGCAATCGCCCGCTCAGGAGAGATAAATTCCCACAGGGGGCACGACTATTGCCTCTCCCCCCGCGAAGGACCTACTACATAGTCACGGAGGGGCGACATGATCGACGGCATTTACCTATCAACCGCCGGAGGGCTGGTGCAGGAGGCGAAGCAGTCCGTCATCGCAAACAACGTCGCAAACGCAAACACCCCCGGATTCAAAAAGCAAAGCCTGATGTTCGAAACACGCCTGGCGGAAGCCCTGTCCCGCGACCGCTCCTTGCCGCGGGGCATGCCTCTGACCTCGACGGGGGGCAACTGGATTGCCGAAAGCGTCACGGACTTTTCACAGGGCGCGTTGAGCGAAACCGCTAATCCACTCGACCTGGCGATACAGGGCGAGGGGTTTTTCACCGTTACGGACGGCCGGGATGTCTTCTACACGCGCGCGGGAACGTTCGCCCTTGACGCGCAGAGCCGCCTGACCAGCGCCGACGGCAAGTACCTCGTGCTGGACGAAGGCGGTCGGCCAATCGTCGTGGAGGGCGAGGAAATAAACATTACACGCGACGGGAAGATTTTCACCCGGACCGCGGGCGAGGTCTCACAGGCGGGGAAACTCAGCCCCGTTACCTTCAAGGAATTGCAGGAGAGGGCC
>JAUXGI010000276.1 GCA_030622295.1 Planctomycetota bacterium | reverse complement strand
TGCGACGGGTAACGCCGCCTTGGATCCCAAGGTACACAACGGCCGCGTCGTATGGGAAGCCGGGCCGATGCTTGGCAGCCAGATTTACCTTTACGACTGCTCCAGCGCAACCACGGTCCAGATAACAAGCGGCGGGGACAACCGCGACCCGCAAATCAACGGGAACTACGTTACCTGGGTGGACCTGAGCGCGCCGGGCTACGATATCTACGTCTATGATATCGCAAATGCCATGACGACCCTCATTACCGATGCTTCCTGGACCCAGGCCGGCAACGGTAACCCGACTTATGGCAATCCCCAGGTCTATGACATCGGCGGCGACTGGGTCGTTACTTGGGCTTACAGTGACAGCACGCATGGCATCAGTGCCATAGCGGTTGCAGGCCCCGCGCCGATTCCCGAGCCTGGCACGCTGTGCCTGGTGGGTTTCGCGCTCGCAGGCGTAGCCGGCGTCGTCCGGAAAAGGCTTCGCTGACCAGAATCGATTATCTACCTACCCGATTGTAGGGTTGCAACACCGGCCACCGGATTTACCGGCGGCCGGTGCTTGCTTTTGGACCTCGTGAACAAGCACTCCCGCCTCTGGCCCCTCCGTCGCAGTTGCCCCTCCTCCTCGCGTGGTGAGCAACACGGGCTGATAATTCTTACATGCCCCCGTTTGCGCGCGGTGGTTGACACCGCCACGGGTGGCGTGTATCCTCATGCGGCTGGTGCATCCTGCTTTCACCACTGCGCAAGGGTCCCATGCGAATACTCGTAATAGAAGATGATAAGGACGTTGCCACCTACGTGGCGAAAGCCCTCAGGGAGCAGGGCTACGGCGCGGATATCGCCCGTGACGGCAAAAAGGGCATTGAGAAGGCTGCCGGGCAGAACTACGACCTTATCGTGCTGGACATGATGTTGCCCCGCGCCGACGGATGGGAGGTGCTGGAGGCAGTCCGCAAGAGCGAAAAAGACACGCGTGTGCTGGTCCTCACCGCGCTGGACTCCACCGGCGACAAGGTGCGCGCCCTGGACAAGGGCGCTGACGACTATCTGGTCAAGCCGTTCGCCACGGCGGAACTCGCCGCGCGCGTCAGGGCGCTCCTGCGCCGCAGCAAGGGCGAGACTGCCTCCGAACTCACATACGCCGACATGAAGATGGACCTGCTCCAACACCGCGTCACCAGGGAAGAAGACCGCGTGGAACTGAGCCCGCGGGAGTTCAGCCTCCTTGAGTACTTCCTGCGCAACCCGGAGCAGGTCCTCACGCGCGATATGATTATCCAGAATGTTTGGGGATATGAGTTCGACACGATGACGAACGTCGTGGACGTTTATATCAACTACCTGCGCAACAAGATCGACATGGACTACTCCGTCAGGTTGATACACACGGTGCGCGGTGTGGGCTACATCCTGTCAAAAGAAGGCAAGGAGTCCGGCAGGTGAAATTCTTCCGACAGATTCGCGTACGCCTGACCCTGTGGTACATGTTGATGATAATAATAATGGTAGGAGGCGTGAGCCTCTTTGCCTACCTGCGGCTGAGCCGCTACGCGCACCGCTACTCCGACAGGCTGCTGGACGGTGAACTGAAGGAAGCACAGGCTATCTTGAAGGAAGAAGGCCTGGAGGGACTCCGGCGTGAGATAGAGTTCGAATCAAAACTGGGCTCCAAGTACTCCGCTCATTTTCGAGTTTATGACGAGGACGCCGCGCTTAAAATGCAGTCAAAACGGTTTGAAAGTCTCGATTTACTCTCAGCCGGCGAGGTGCATGACAAACTGGCGGGAGAGCCCGAACACGGTTCTGTCCGATTCGGGGATGATGAGCTGCGTGTGCTGACTGCTTCCATCAAAACCAAGGAGAAAGAAAAACGCTACCTTATACAGATTGCCCGCAGCATCAAGCGGGAGGCAAAACTGCTGGAACACCTTATCGAAAATCTGATTGCGTTCGTTCCGGCAATACTCATATTATCGCTCGTGGGCGGTTGGCTGCTGGCGCGGGCGGGGCTGAAGCCGATGCAGAGACTCTCGCAACAGGCCGCCCTCATAACCGATGAGCGCCTGCACGAGCGCCTGCCCGTGCGCGGCGTGAGCGATGAAATCGACCAGCACGCCGAAATCCTCAACAGCATGCTCTCGAGGCTCGAGGATTCCTTCATGGAGATAAAGGATTTTGCCGCGCGTGCCTCCCACGAACTGCGCACCCCCCTGACCGCGCTGCAACTCCAGATTGAATCGGCCATGCACGCCGAGCCGGCCGAGGCCCGGACCATACTGGAATCGTCCCTGGGAAACCTGAACCGCCTTTCGTCACTCGTGCAGAAACTCCTCTTCCTGACTCGCGCAAAGGCCGAAGCCGCCGAAACAAAGTTCAAGCGGCTGGACCCCGGTGAACTCGTTTCAAGTGTGTGCACCGACGCAGCCGTCCTGGCCGGGCAGAAATCCATCGGTCTGGGCCTGTCCACATGCGATGATGCGGCCGTAATGGGAGAGGAAACACTGCTCAAGCAGATGGTCTGGAACCTTATCGATAACGCCATCAAGCATTCCGCCGAAGGACAGAGGATAGATGTCGCTGTTGAGAAAGGCGATGGAGAGATAGTACTTACAGTAAAGGACGAAGGGGCGGGCATATCTCCGGAAGACCTGCCGCGCCTTTTCGAGGCGTTCTACCGCTCCCGCGCCGACTCCGGCACGCCCGGCTTCGGCCTGGGCCTGAACATCAGCAGGTGGATTTGCGAAACCCACCACGGCTCCATCAACTTGCGCAACAATCCCGACCGGGGCGCGACCGCCACCGTCCGCATACCATCGGCGTGAAGATGGTGATGCGCACCCTCTTTTTCGCCGTTTGGAATACTGCTGGGAGCATTAAAGAATTGCTGGTGGTTTGGGTCGGACCGCAAGCAATGGTGACTGTCCCCTTTACCCCTCGGACCCTGACGGGTTCTTCCCTCGACCCAGAAGGGTCTCGGGACGAGAACCCTGAAGGGCGGGGCGAGAACCCGGAACGGGCGGAGCCGGGCCCGATTTATCGGGGTCGGCTCGTAGAAGG
>JAUXGI010000027.1 GCA_030622295.1 Planctomycetota bacterium | reverse complement strand
CGGACAGGCACTACGGCTTCCGGCCAACAGAGCATTGAAACATGAGACGCAGGAAAGACTACAAACACAGCCATCGAGGCGGCAGAGAATTCGGCGGGGATGACCTCTTCGATAATCCTCTCGATTTCGAAATAGAGTTCTACGAAGGCGTGCTCGAGGGAGACCCCGGCAACGTTGACATACTTTTGCTGCTGGGAAACCTCTACACCCAGGCGGGGCAGTATGAGAAAGGATTGGACATTGACCGGAAACTTGTGAAATTGCGCCCGGCTGACCCGGTGGTCCACTACAACCTGGCGTGCAGTTATTCCCTTCTCAAACACACACCCGAAGCGCTTGAGGAACTGGAGCGCGCGATGGAACTGGGCTATGACGATTACGTCCACCTCCGGTCGGACAAGGACCTGGACAACATCCGCGGTGAGCCGCGCTTCAAGACGCTCGTAAAGAGACTGCTTCAGAAAATTCAGTGAACGGCGGCCTGCAAGTCACGGGGAGAGAACTTCTTCAGGACTGTATCCCTTCACACCATTTATCCATAAAAGTTATCTTGGCGTTCTTGGCCCCTCGCAAGGCCTCGGGATAAACGTCTTGGCGGTGAGATATCCGGGCTATTCACCTTTGCGCCCGATGACTTTGTCAATCCACTGATGCAAGAACTGGCCCGCAAACCGCTCTTCCTCGGGAGTGCGACGGCCCTCGATCAAGTGGTCCAGCCATTTCTTGCTGTGGTATCTCTGTCTTGGGGAGTTGAACTCGACCTCGGCATAGTAAAACCCCAGCAGTTGATGCGCCGCGTAGCAGTACTCGGTTGCGGTCAGGTAATCACCGCCTGTCCTCTTCTTCCGCTCCAGACGACCGAAGGTCCGGTCATAGAGAGCGATGCAGTCGAGCAGGTTGTCTCGCCCGCGGCTATACACCCGCCTGCTTTTCCTGCGCGGTTCGGCGGCCTCGCTCCGGCGGCCCGCCCGCTCCAGTTTCGTCGCCGTCGCTTCGAAATCCCTGGCTTCCTTGAATAACTCCGCACCCCTGAAGAAGCGCCCCCTGACCACCCGCGAATATACCTTGACCCTGTACTCCTCTCTCTGCTCCGCGAAGAGCCGCGCAAGCGCGGCGTACCGCAGTGCGCCGGCAAAATCCTCCCGGAGTGTCTCCAGGTCGGACAGTCCCAGATACGTGTCGTAACTCTCCGGATTCAGGCGGTTGGCGTCCCAGAATGCAAGGCGCGCATTCCACAGGGCGGCGTTCTTCACATCGGGGCGACCCCGGCGCATTCCCTCCAGCGCGCGCTCCAGCCACCCCAGGCCGCAGGAATGGGCCGCGCGATAACTGTGCGGAACCTTGCTCCTCACGTCCAGCCAGAGCCGCAGGCGATCCTCATAAAGCATGTTGCGCCGCGCGGTCATAAAACCAAAGACGCACATCAACACAAAAACCGGCACGCACGGCAGAACACGTCTCAGGCCGGCCGCCCTCGGCGCCCCGGCCCCCTCCAGCGCTGCCGAGAGTGCGAAACCGAAAAGGAGAAACACACCTGCGGACGGCAGATACATGCGCCTCTCGGCCATCGCATCTCTCAAGAAAAGGACGCTGGAGGTCGGCAGCAGCGCGATGAACATCCAGAGGACGGCGAAGGAGATAACGGCAGCCGCGGGCCGCTTTTCCCACGCCTCAGGCGGATTCGGCCCGCATGACCTCGGGGGCCGTCTCCGCCGCGCGAGGACCAGCGCCGCAGCCAAAAGCGCCGCCACAAGAATCATACCGCCCGCGACCTCCGCATCCAGCGACGTCTTAAGGGGCAGAGTATGGTCGATGTTCAAACTCACAGGGAAGGCGAGCGCAGCAAGGTAGCGCGGTATCACGGTGAATTGCGTGAGCGCGTATTCAATGCTGAAATATCCCTCGTCCCGGGTCATCCTGCCGAAGACCGCCAAACGGTACGCCGCATACGCCACGATGATAATCAGCAGGCCGAGGAAAGGCGCGAGAGGGAAGACGGCCTTTCGGCGGGCGCTTTCGGGCGCGGGCTTCTCCCGCCGGCGGCGGAAGCAGAAATACTCAACAAGCAGGATAAGGAGGGGAATGGCGACGGCGAGTTCCTTGGTCATCATTGCGAGGATACATGAAAGGGTCCCCAAGGCAATACATGCCGCGGCACCGAGACTGCTCTCGGCGGCACGGCCGTGAAAGTACGCCAGCAGCGATGCCAGGGCGAACATCGTGCAGAGCGACGAGGAGCGCCCGCTGATATACGTGACGCCCTCGGTGAGCATCGGGTGCAAGACGAAAAACAGCGCGCCCAGAAATGCCGCCGTTTCGGGACGCGACCAACTCCCGGCTTTCCCCCTTTCGCCCGGAGGAATTCGCATCAGTCTCCCGAGAACAAGCCGCCCGACAAAGAACAGCAACACCGCGTTGGCCGCATGTATCAGCAGATTCGTGTAATGGTAATTCCAGGTGTTCCGCCCCCCGACAGCGTAGTTCAACGCATAGGTGTACATCAGGACGAATCGCCTCGGGCTGAACTCCCAGATGGTGACCGGGTCGGTCAGGTTGTGAATCCTTGCGTTGCCGGCTATCTGGTAGCTGTCGTCGAACTGGAAGGGCGTGTCGAGCGAGTTCCAGTAAGCGACGTGACACACCGCAATGATAATGAATACAGCGATGAGGTGCCTTGCCATCATGGAATCGTATCCTGGCTCATGCTGCAGGGCCGTCCTAAGGGCCTATCCCGGAAGGCTGCGACCGGGGGGCAGACCCTTCCCGTCGTCCCCCCGATGTATTGGGGGGACTCCTCCTCAGCGTCTGACCCCCTCGCGGTGATTCTTGCCACAGTCCTATTTCTTCTCGACTATTTCGACCACGACGGTTTTGCGCTCACCGTCGGTGTCTATTATCACCACGCTGGTCTCTTTGTCCACCTGCGCCGCCTCAACAAGCACCTTCAGGTGCGCGACGTTCCTGACCCAGTCACCGTCGAACCTGACGATGATTTGCCCATCCTTCAAGCCTCCCTTGTCGGCCGGACTGAATTCCACCACCTTCAACACCATCACGCCGTGCCGCATTTTCTTTTCCTTCATCTCCTGTCGTGAGAGATTACGCACGGCATCCAGTCCCAGAAAGCCCGACTTCGCCTTTCCGTGGATGATAATCCGGCGGGCGATATCCCGCACCATGTCCGCCGGTATGACGAAACTCATCCCCGTCTTGTTGAAACCGCCGCCCGTCGCGGTGCAGATGCCGACAAGCCTGCCGGCAGGGTCCACCACCGCCCCGCCGTCGTTGCTCCCTATTACCCGCGCGGTGGTCGTGTAGAAGCCTCTGACGAAGCCGTCGCGGGGGCGCTGCTCCTTCATGCTGATTATGCCCGCGGTCACAGTGGGCGTGAAGCCCATACCGTTGCCTATCGCCAGGACTTCCGTGCCGTATTCCACCCTGCTCGCGTCCGCGCATTTAATCGGGTCCGGCCATCCCTTCACGGCCACCTTGATAACCGCTATATCGCTCTTGGCGTCCCTGCCGACCACCTCGCCCTCCGTCCCCACGGGCTTCAACTTTCCGCCGTCTTTCTTGTAGAATGTGACCTTGACCGTCTTGCTCCGGCCGACCATATGGGCGGCCGTAACAAGGTAACGCACGGCGGAATCGCCTGAGCGGAAGTCTTTGAAGAGCAAGACCGCCGAAGCGCCGCCTCCTATCTGGACGACCGAGGGAGCGGCGCGTACCACGGGGTTCACGTATTCCGCCGCCTCGCCCGAAGCAGAAGCCAGGAGCACCGCTTCGTGCTCCATGCCTGATACCGGCCCGCCCGCCCGAACGACGCCGGGTTCTTCCGCCGGCCGGTCATGACTGATGTCGTCGTCCTCAGGTTCCGGCAACTCTATGGTCGTCTTGTCGGCCTTCGGCTTTCCCTCGCGAATGCCCACATACCTGACGGACACCTTCGACCCCATGGGCGTGGATTCCACCAGGTTCTTCAGGTGCCCTGCATCCTTGACCGTCTTGCCGTCAAACTCCAGGATGACATCGCCCCCCTTGATACCGGCCAGCGCCACCGGGCTGTCCTTGCGCACGCTTCTCACCAGCGCTCCTTCTTTTCGTAAGAGGCGGAACTTTTCCATAGAGATGCGGCTTACGTCCTGCAGACCGCTGAAGCCGAAGTCCCGCAACGTCGCCAGCGCGCCGCCGAGGCGTATGACCTCCCTGATGGCATCTTGAACAACATCAATGGGTATTGCGAAATTGAGTCCGCCTGCAATCGAGGAGCGCGGCCTGCCCTTGACCCTGGGGCCGTACACAACGCACATGCCTATGACTTCGCCGTCCAGGTTCACAAGCGGCCCTCCGGTCTGGCCGACGTTAATCGCCGCATCCGTCTGGATATAGTGCAGGTCCTTGCCGTCGCCGGCGTCGCCCGCGCGCAGGCCGCTGACTATCCCTGCCGTCACACAGAATCCGCGCCCCTGAGGACGGCCGACTGCGAGGACCTTCTCGCCTATCTCCAGTTTGTCGCTCTTGCCCAACTTCGCCGCCGTCAAAGAGCCTTTAACGTCAAGCAGCCGGAGCACGGCCAGCCCTGCACCGGGGCTGGAGCCGCGCAGTTCGGCCTTGTACTCCTTTCCGTCCGAAGTCTCAACCGTGACGTTCCGGACCTTTCCCATAATACCCAGATGCGTGACGACATAGTATTCCCTGCCCTCCTTGATGACGAAACCGGACCCGTGCCTGTTCTCCACCACCACGCTCACGGTATACGACATCGCGGTCTTGGACGCCTTCACGTACTCCTGGCTTGCCGCGCACGCCGTGCCGGAAGCCGCTGCACACAAGGCAATCACCGCGGACAACACAATCATCGATTGAATGCGCGCGCTCATCGCACCCTCCTTTGCTCACAAGAGAAAACTGCAACAAAAGGGACCTAACCCCTTTGTGTATTATCAGGCTGCACTATACCATTATAGCAGCGCCGGCACTTCATGCAAGAAACGCCACCCCCGGGGGTGCATCCAAGGGTACATCTCGGAATTCCGGGTAAGATTTTGGCAGGCGAGGGGGCGAGGAGACAGGGCGAATAGCCCTTTGAAAAAATTTCGAGAAATGGCTTGACTATTCCAGCCTGTCGTGTCACGATTATGATAAACGTGTTACGGTCGCTTGTGTGCATTTTCGGCCGGGTTGACTACTCGGCGCGCGAGATTACCGGTGAATGGAGGAGGATAAGGCAGTGAGCACAGTACACGAGTCTGCGATTACGGCAGAGCATTACGCGAAAGCGCGGGAAGTTGCTCTGGTCGCGATGACCGGCCTGGGGGCTTTCGCTGTCAGCCTGTTGCTCGGGCGCGGGGTGCGCGCACTGGGTGCTCTGCCGATGTTTCTGCCCTCCCTGATAGTAGCGTTGCCGCGTTGCTATATCTTGCTTTCGCTGCGCTCATACACGCGCAGTTTCGGGGCGTTGACCGCCGCCGGGATAGTCGAGGCATTGTGTCTTTTCGGCTGCGGGAGCATCTCTCCCGTGGCACTCATCGTGCCCGTGTTGTCTGCGCTACTTGCTGATGCTCTCTGGACCCTTCTGTCGGCGAAGACAGGCCGGAGGGTGGCGCTCGCGATTTCGGGCGGCGTGCTCGCAACGACACGGGTAGCAGGAGCAATCCTGTTGTGGGGCGTGTTGTGGCACCCGGGCGACGCAAACACCGCGGTACCCCCGACACAGGTTCTCGCTCTGGTCATCGGCGGCAACTTCGTGCTGGGAACAATTGCGGGAGTTGCGGCCGCAAAAACCTGGATGAAATCCGCACGAGACCGAAGGGTCAAATGACATCCGCTGCTGAAACGGACAAAGAGAGCCGGACGTATAGAGTCCACCCGATAGGGTACGTCCGGTCACCCTACGAGAAATTCGGGGATGTAGGCCATGTGCATGACAGCTGGACGAAAGGCGATTGCTTTATAGAGTTGACAACGGACCACAAGGGCAAATTGAAGGGGCTGGACGGATATTCACATTTGATAGTGTTATTCTGGCTGCATAAGGCGGGTGAGTGGCGCATGCCGAAAAACCATCACCTGAAACGCGGAATAAAACTGTTTGCGACGCGGATGCCGAAGAGGCCGAATCCCATAGGGTTCTCGGTGGTGAAAATGCTGAATTTCTCACCTGAGACCGGCAGGCTGATGGTACACGGACTGGATGCGCTGGACGGAACGCCCATTGTTGACATCAAGCCGTATATCAGGCACTTCGACAGTCGTCCTGATGCGACGCTGCCGCAGTGGGTCGAGGAACACCTGAGGGGCGAGCATCATTCGGGCCACGGGCATTCGCACGCCGCAAAGGCGTCAAACCATGAAGAGTGAGAGATTGTCTAAACATGCTGTCTCTTGGGTATTGTTTGCGTAACGTTCATTTTGGAGGAACAGCCATGTCACGGTTATCAAAGTCTTGTTTGGTAATTCTGTTTCTGGCGGTTGCGTGCGGCGTTGCCTTCGCCGAGCCGGTAAAGTTCAATCTGTTAACCCATGCGGATAACGTGCAATGGCTTCCACAGTCCAAGAATGTGGAAGGCGTTTCGGGGGACCATCTCATCCAGACCCCCGACGACATCACTTCACCGAGTTTGAACCCGAACGGGTGCTTCACTTTTCTCTTCATGAACCCCTACGGCGTTCACGAGCCGGACTACCCGCCGGGCTGGGCAAAGGGCATTCACTCGATGGTGGGGTCTTTGATTCTGGACCTGGACCTTTGCGCTGGCGGGGATGTGGATTTCGAGGAGATGGATTTCGACGGGTACGTGGCGCCCGGCATGACATCCTCGCAGTATCTCGTCAAGCCCGGCGAGCCTGCGACAAACGGCAACTACGGGCCGCTCGACGGTTTGCCGAACAGCGGCGCATATTCCGCTTCTGCGGCGGGAAACTGGGCTCTCGACCTTACTTTCGACCAGTACCTCGACACGCCCTTTGCCGGTCATCCGAGCATAGATATCACGTTCGACAACTACGTGTGGGACGGCTTCATCATTCCGGTCGGCAAATTGACGCCTGAAGGCATGGCCGAGGTCGAGCTGAACGACCCGTTGGGCTACTACGGCGGGACGTCGGAGGATTTTGAGGCGTGGCTGCTCGATGAAGTTGCTCCGCGCCTTCCCGATGACGCAACGTGGCTCATGTTCGCCCAGGGAGAGGACCATCCCGACTGGACGCATCCCATGATGGGAATGACCACCGATGGCGTCGTCGGTCAGACACTGGTCGCCTACACCACCGTCCCGGAGCCGGCAACAGTGATTCTGCTCGCAGTCAGCGCGGCAGGGTTGGCGGGAGCAGCGCGAAGAAAACAGCGCAGCACGATAACGGCGTGAGATTTTCATCGGAGGAGAAGGCTAATGATGCGAATATTATCAGTCTGTCTTGTTCTCATCTCTGCGGTTCTATTTTGTGCCGAGGCGAGGGGTTTTGAGATGGAATTCACGCTCCTGACGCACCCCGACAACGTCGGCCGGCTGCCGCAACCCAGGGGGATAGAGGGGGTCTCGGGCGACCATCTGATTCGCACAGAGGACGACATCTTCTACCCGACCTACAATCCTTACGGCAGTTTCTCTTTCCTGTTCATGAACCCATACGGGATAATCTACCCGGACTACCCGCCGCTCTGGGCCCAAGGGATTCACTGCCTGCGGGGATCATACAAGATTGAGATAGACACAGAGGTATTTATTACCGACATCGACTTTGACGGGTACGTTACTCCGGGCTACAGGGGAAAAGAGTCTTACCAGTACCTGGTAAACCCCGGCGACCCGGTCACGTGCGGAGAATATGGCTACATTGACGGCACGCCGAACCAAATCTTTTGCATTGGTTGCTATGGCTATGACAATCCCATCTTTGCGTTCCAGATGTGGTTCGACACGTATCTGGACGTTCCCTTTGCGGACCATCCCTCTATCGACATGACTTTTAACGACTACATCTGGAACGGATACTGTATTCCGGCGGAGGCGTTGACCTACGAGCGAATTTATGAAATGTGCTGGTATGACAGGTTCGGTTATTTCGCCTGGGAGGGTGGAGCAGAGTGGTTTACAACGTGGGTTATGGAAGAAGTTGCGCCGCGCCTGCCGCCTGAGGCCGATTACCTGTGCTTTGCGGCGGGCTCCGAGAACCCGACATGGAAGCACCCCTTAATGGGGATGACTTATAATGGAGTAATAGACCAGATGATAGTCGCTTACGCATCTGATGCGGAACCACAGGGAGAGGTGTTCTGTTCCAATGGTCTCGGGCAACAAGTACCCGAGCCCTTCACGGCGGCACTCGTGGTAACGGGTCTGATCGCAACGTTGTTCCGCCTCCGCTTGAATGCGCGTGCTCATCGCTCCCTCCCTTGCTCACAAGAGAAAACAGCAACAAAAGGGGGCTGACCCCTTTGTGTATTATCAGGGAAGGGGTGACGATTTTTGTCAGTTCCCGAAAAGTGTCGCAGTTGAGGCGTGAATAATATCCGCTCCCAGGAACGACATGGTTTGACCGGACGGCGGTTTTTTGG
>JAUXGI010000209.1 GCA_030622295.1 Planctomycetota bacterium | reverse complement strand
GCCCTTTAGTGCCACGGAGGACGCGGCGCCGGTCGTGCTTGCCTCTTTAACCAGCGCCGACGAGCAGCCGGTCCGCCCGTACGGGCAGAACGCGGCAACGTCGTCCTTTGGCGTAATCAGCGCGCAGCAAACCGCGGCTGATGCCGGCGTCAAAACCGACGGCGGTACTCTGTCCAACAATACCGCCGGCGAGGGACGCGATTCGGGTGCGGCGCGCAACGCGGCATCCGCCGGAGCCGTTTCGGAAGGGACGAACTTCGTATCGAAGTTGTCCAAAGCCGAAACCACCGCACGCGTGAACCAGGCCGAGACTATTGAAAAAATAGTCCGCTCAATTCGCATCGCGGTCGAGCGCGGCGAAAGCAGGGTAAGGATACTGCTGGAGCCGCCGCGGCTGGGAAGCGTGCGAATCAGGCTGACCATCAAAGCAGGCGTGCTTAACGCATCGTTTGAAACACAGACGCCGGCCGCCCGTCACGTAATCACACAGAACCTTGCTCACCTCAGAGCAGCCCTGGAGGAACAGGGCATCGAGGTGGGCGAATTCTCGGTGAGCGTCGAGGGCGAGAGCGACAGCAGGCAATTGTCCGAAGACCGCGAGCGCTACGAGATGGGACCGGCAGGAGGCCTGGGCTTGTTCGCAGGAAGCGAGGACGAGGATGACGAGTACGACATCTTCGCCGAGCAGAGACGTCTCACGGCAAGCGCTTCGGTTCTGGACCTGTTTGTTTAAGAAAGCGAGGTTCACATCATGGACGATATATCAAGCGTAAACACGACGATGAACACGAGCGGCACGACGCAGCTTGCATTGCAGAGTGACCGCGCAACCGTTTCACGTGAGGAGTTCCTCGAAATCTTCGTGGCGGAACTTTCACATCAGGATCCGTTCAACCCGATGGACAACGCGCAGTTTGCTCAGCAAATCGCGCAGATAGAGTCGATGCGCTCCAGCGCGGAGTTGACCGAGGGAATAGGCGCGCTGCTGAAGCAGCAGCAGATAACCTCGGCCGGCGCGCTCATCGGCAAAACCGTCCGCGGCGGAACGGCCCAGGGCGGGCTGGTTGAAGGAGTTGTCGAGCGAGTGACCGTCGATAGCAGCGGAGTGTACCTGACGGTCGACGGCTATTACGTGCCGCTGGACAACGTATTTGAAATCAGGCCCGAACAGCCGCCAGAGGAAGAGACATAGCAGGGAGGCTTCTTATGACCGAAAGCATATCCCCACTCAGCATAAGGGCGCTGCAAACCGCGCCAACCGAAACGCGCGAGCCGAAGGCCCGCGACGGAGAGCGGTTTGAAACGCTGCTGGACAGGGCGGTGCGGGAAAGCCGCGGAGTGAAGTTTTCCGCGCACGCCCGGACAAGACTCGCCGGACGCGGCATCGAATTGACCGAGGCCGACCGGCAGCGGATTGAACGGGGCGCCGAGATGGCCCGCGCGAAGGGATCGCGCGACGCACTGCTTGTGATGGATCACATCGGGTTTATCTTTAATGTAAAAAACGAGACCGTGCTGACGGCGCTCGACACGAGCGAGATGAACAGCCGTGTCGTGACGAATATCGACAGCGCGGTATTCCTGTAACCTTTTGATGGGTGAAGGCCGGACCCCCCGACTTGTCGGGGAGAGGCCGGGGCTGCGGAACGACCGAAGCAGCCAAACCGCCCGTGCGGGCGGGAAACACCCGGAAAGGAGCAACACGTATGGCTTTGATTAGAGCGCTGAACACGGGCATATCCGGCCTGAGAGCGCACCAGACGCGCATAAGCGTCATTGGCAACAACATTGCCAATGTCGATACGGTGGGCTTCAAGCAGGCCCGTGTAAATTTCGAGACAATGCTGAGCCAGACAGTGCACTTCGGCACCGCGCCCCAGGGCAACCTGGGCGGGATAAACCCGATGCAGGTTGGACTGGGCACGCTGGTTGGCTCGATTGACCGCGAATTCAGCCGCGGCTCGCTCGAGGCAACGGGAATCACAGGAGACCTGGCCATCGAGGACGGCGGCGAACTTGCGTCAAGTTTCTTCGTGCTCAAGGATGCGAACGGCGGGGAGGTATACAGCAGGGACGGGGCGTTCAGCATCAACCCGCTAAGCCTGCTGCACAACCCGTCGGACGGATACATAGTCCAGGGATGGATGGCCGACTTTAACACGTTCACCATCGTCACCGGCGGGCCGACCGAGAATATCAGCGTTCCCGTGGGCGACCTGAGAATCGCGCGGGAAACCGATAACGCGGCTTTCGACGGCAACCTCAACGGCTCCGGCGATACGGCCACCGCGGGCACGGTGCTCGAATCCGAGGTTCTCTACTCGGACGCGGGCGTGACCCCGGCGGTGCTGGCGACGCTGCTTGCCGACCTGCAAACGGCGACGACTGACCTGAGCCTGAGCATCGGCGACGTAATCACGCTGGACGCCGAGAAGGGCTCACGCACGCTGCCCACCGCAAGTTTTACCGTCGGCGACCCGCCGCCGACCGGAGGCAGCACGCTGGGCGACCTGATTGCCTGGGTGGAAGACGTTATGGGCATCAATTCCGTCGCCACCAACCAGACCATTTCCGCGCCTCGGATTAATCCGGTGACGCAGGAAGAGGTCAACGGCACAATCGACACCGGCACCACATACACGGTCACCGTTAACTCCCTGCAGGACACGGCCACCAACTTTTCAACGGCCGGCGTGCAGGCGGGGGACTTTATCAGGCTGCTGAACGGCGACGCAGGCGGCCAGATTGTCGAGATTGCCTCGATAAGCACTACCACCAATCCGAACGACACGCTCAACTTCTCCACGGCGCTGACCGCGCTGCCCGCAACCGGCGATATGTTCACCATCCACGAGGCGGCGGAAGTCAGTCTCGGCGGAGCGGGCGCGGGACTGGACCCGGCCAGTGCCGCCGGGGTGCTTCGCATCTCGGGCAATTCCGGCGTTACGAACGGCTTTACGAACCTCGAGGTAGCCAGCGGCGGCGCGCGGCTGTTCCAGTTCAGCACAACCACCGATGCCGCCGGCGAAAGCACGCGTTCCAACGCGCTGGTTTACGATTCACTGGGCACGTCGCGCACCGTGGAGTTCACCTTCGTCAAGCAGGGCACAACGCCCACCGGCAATCAGTTCCGCTGGTTCGCCGAAGCGGCGGACAATTTCGGCACCGACAGGGTTGTCGGCAGCGGCCTGATTTCCTTCGGCCTGGACGGGCAGTTCCTGTCGAACCCCGTCGCGCAGGTGAGCATCGACCTGACCGGAACCGGCGCGGACCCGGCTTTCACCTTCAACATCGATATGACAAGTGTGACCGGCTTCAGCCAGGATGAGAACGCCAACGGCGTCATCTCGAACCTGTCGGATGTCGCAATGATTGACCAGGACGGCTTCGAGGAAGGCACGATGATTGACTGGGGCGTCGGCGCGAACGGCGTTATCACCGGGATTTTCAGCAATGGCCGGACGCGCACTATCGGCCAGATAGTGCTGGCGCGCTTCGCCAACCCGGACGGACTTCTGGAGCAGGGCGGCAACGTCTATTCCGTCGGCGTGAATTCCGGAATGGCGATAACCGGCTCGCCGGGAGAGTTCGGACGCGGGATTATCTGCAGCGGCTACCTGGAAGAGAGCAACGTTGACCTGGCATACCAGTTCACCGAACTCATTGTCAGCCAGCGCGCGTTCCAGGCCAACGCCCGGACGATAACCACGG
>JAUXGI010000336.1 GCA_030622295.1 Planctomycetota bacterium | reverse complement strand
GGAGCCCCGACTTGTCGGGGCGGGAGGGGTCTGACTCCCCGAGCGTACCGTGAACCCGCAGATTTACTGTTGAAGGTCTAACCCGCATTTCTCACAAGCAAAATGTAGGGAACGGCCTTTATCCGCCTGAGGCGGATTCCGGGACGGACTCCCTCGCAGGCTCGGGATAAATTCAGTCCGTCCCCTACGCCGTGATTCGGAAACAGGGTGTCTGTCTGGCGTGTCCGTCCGCTGGGGGACTACATCATGTCAATCAGGCATTTGTGTATAGGTAACAAAATCCTGGTGAGAAATGCGGGCTAATAGGGGGACAAGGCAAGAAAGTCAGGGGCCAGTGGTCAGAGGTTGGTGTCCGGTGCGCGGCGTCCAAGACACTTTTTTACCCTTCACCTTACCTCAGGCTTCCATCCAGCGGTTTGAGGCCACGCGGAGTCGGACGAGCGCCCGCTTGAGCGCGGCTTCGGCCCTGACGCGGTCGATTTTTTCGCCACGGCTCTGAAGGCGTTCTTCCGCGCGTTCCCTTGAGCGTTTCGCGCGCTCAACGTCAATTTCGTCTTTCGGTTCTGCGGCGGTGGCGAGGACGAGCACGTCGTTTTCATTTACCTGCAGGAAGCCGCCGTGGATTGCGTAGACTTTCTCCGGTTCCTCGGCCTTGAGGCCGGATTTGATTTGAAGAGAGCCGGAGTCGAGCGCGCTGATGAACGGCATGTGCTCCGGCATGACGCCGAACTCTCCCTCCACGCCCGGGGCGACGATCATGCCCGCGTCGCGCTCGCAGCGCGTTTTCTCCGCAGTGAGTATTTTAATGTGTATTCTGTCAGCCATGTTGTGCCGGTCGGGAACAATCAGGGTTTCGCTGCAGGTGTTGGATTCTACTCTCTCATCTTTTTCGCCTTTTTGCGGGCTTCCTCGATATTGCCGACCATGTAGAACGCCTGCTCCGGCAGGTCGTCGCACTTGCCGGTGAGGAGTTCCTGGAAACTGTCGAGCGTCTCGCTGAGCGGCACGTACCTGCCCGGCGTGCCGGTGAACTGCTCTGCGACGAAGAACGGCTGCGACAGGAAACGCTGGACCTTGCGTGCGCGCAGGACGGTAAGTTTGTCCTCATCGCTTAATTCGTCCATGCCCAGGATGTTGATAATGTCCTGGAGGTCCTTGTATCGCTGTAGAATTTCCTGTACACCGCGAGCTATTTCGTAGTGGCGTTCGCCGATGACGCGCGGGTCGAGTATCTTGGATGTAGAGTCCAGCGGGTCCACGGCGGGGTAGATGCCCAACTCAACGATCTGCCGCGAGAGGACCGTGGTGGCGTCGAGGTGGGCGAATGTGTTCGCGGGAGCCGGGTCGGTCAGGTCGTCCGCCGGCACGTACACGGCCTGGACGGAGGTGATGGAGCCTTTCCTGGTGGATGTAATCCGCTCCTGCAGTTCGCCCAGGTCGGTGCCCAGTGTGGGCTGGTAACCGACGGCCGAAGGCATACGGCCGAGCAGCGCCGAGACCTCGCTGTTGGCCTGGATGAAACGGAAGATGTTGTCGATAAAGAGCAGGACGTCCTGTCCTTCTTCGTCGCGGAAGTATTCGGCCACGCTGAGAGCGGTGAGGCCGACCCTGGCGCGCGCGCCGGGCGGTTCGTTCATCTGGCCGTAGACGAGGGCGGTCTTGTCGATGACGCCGGATTCCTTCATCTCGTACCAGAGTTGCGTGCCCTCGCGAGTGCGCTCGCCCACGCCGCCGAATACTGAGAAACCGCCGTGCTCGGTGGCGACGTTGCGGATGAGTTCCATGATGATGACGGTCTTGCCGACGCCGGCCCCGCCGAAGAGTCCCACCTTGCCGCCCTTGGTGTAAGGCTCCAGGAGGTCGATAACCTTGATGCCGGTCTCCAGCATTTCGGTACTGGTATCCTGTTCATGGAAGGAGGGTGCGGGGCGGTGAATGGGATAGCGCTTCTCGCTTTCAATGGGACCCATCTCATCGACGGGCTCGCCGATGACGTTCACTATTCTGCCCAGGACTTCCTTGCCGACGGGAACCGTAATGGGCCCTCCGGTCTGTTCAACGGGCATGCCTCGCACCAGTCCGTCGGTGGAGGCCATTGCGATGCACCGTACGGTGTTTTCGCCCAGGTGCTGCGCCACCTCGACGACGAGGTCCGGCGTATCGTCGCCCCGCTTGACGAGACAGGCGTGGTAGATGTTGGGCAGTTGTTCCTCGGGAAACTCGACGTCGATCACCGGACCGATTATCTGTCTTACCTTGCCGGTGGCGGTTCCCTTTTCGCTTGTAACGGTCATGTAAGTGCTCCGAAAATTTCCCGGTGTTGTCTTTTTCGATACGCTCGGGGAGTCAGACCCTTTCCCGGCGGCCCCTGGCCGCTCTTATACTTTCGGTTTGCATGACCTCGGAAATAATGTCCGAGAAGAGAGGGCGCGAAAGGAAAAGACAGCCGAAGGCT
>JAUXGI010000069.1 GCA_030622295.1 Planctomycetota bacterium | reverse complement strand
GGTGGTGGAACTGTTCACCGCCGGCAGGACCGCCGATGAGAGCGTACTGCTGGAAGACCTGAACGACGGTCTCGGCGTGGACACCGTCGCGAGCGACGACTTCCGCATAAACCTCCGCGACGGCTCCAGCATTACCGTCAACGTCAGCGGCGCACTGACGCTGGGCGACGTGTTGAGGCTCATAAACAACGACAGCGAGAACGACGGCAGGCTGGTCGCCTCGATAAGCGAGGACGGCCGCTCGCTTAAACTGGTCGACAGCGGTGCGGGCACGGGCGAGATCTCCGTGGACGCCGTCAACAGCAGCCGCGCGCACGCCGGCCTGGGGCTGAACTTCGCGCTGAGCAATTCCGCCGGAGAGTTCATAGGCTCTCCGCTTAACCCCACCGGCGCGCCCGGGATAGCGCACCAGTTGGAGGACCTGCTCAATTTCCTCACCAACCCCGCGGAGGGAAGCATCGCATCGGCCACCGACGGCCTGGACGAGAAGATAGAAGGCTACGAGAAATCCATAGAAAGGCTGGAAGAGCGAATCAGCAAGAAGGAGGAGCGGCTGCGCAGCGAGTTTACCCGGTTGGAACTGGCGATGAGCGAGTCCCAGGCGCAACTGGCGCGCCTGCAGCAGCAGATGGGCGCGCTGCTGGGAATGACGTAGGGGAGACCGGAGACTGAAGACCGAAGATCTGAAACCTTGAACCTTGAATCCGCCCGCGGCGGACAGGCCTTTTGAGCCTTTGGATCCTTACAAAAAGGTACGCGAATGAACACCGACAAGACACGGACATACATCGAGACCCAGGCAAAGACCGCCACGAAGGAGCAACTGCTTCTGATGCTTTATGACGGCGCGTGCAGGTTTGCACAGTTGGGCAGGGAAAGCATGCGCCAGGGGCGCATAGAGGACACCTTCAACTACTTCAAGCGCGCCCAGCGTATCGTGACGGAACTCCTGTGCTCACTGGACAAGCGTATCGGCGAGGAAATCTACGCCAATCTGGTAAACCTGTACAAATTCATATATTTTCGACTTGTCGAAGCAAGCCTAAAGAAAGAGGAAAGATATGTCGATGAGGCGCTAGAGGTGCTTCTTCACCTCCGCCAGACATGGAAGATGGCAATAGAGAAACGTCAGAAGGAAAGCCCCAACGGTCATGAGGACACAACCGGCTCTAAAGCGGAATGCGCCATAAGCGTTCAGGGTTAGAGCCGACCACTCCACACGGAACCGGTTTGGGCAGGGAAGCCACAATATAAGTTCATGGATGAACTAATCGGTGCATATCCAGGCGCACCACACACGTAAATCAGCGTATCGAAATTTTGGGAATCCGCGGCGTACGGACCCTGTCCGGGTATCCGGTCCGCAGGTCTACGCCACCGCCGTTCCATGAAGGCGGCGTGGCTGCGGTACGCCGCAAATTGATTATGCTCTTTGACAATCCGTTCATCTGATGTCCCTCGACCCGACTTCCCCCGTTGCGGGGAGTCGGGAGGAGCGGGTCCATAAACGTGTCCATGCAGAAAGACCTGTCTGTGAGCATTTACCCCGCGAAGCGGGGATTGCGGAATAGATTGTATGGACTTCAGATTCCGGAGATTCTGTTTGAGAAAGGAAGGTGATGCCCCACTGAAGGTGTTTGGCCGGTCACCCAAACCAACCGGCCGCCGTGTCGCCTGCCTTACCCCACAAGGGCAGCGCTCAGGGGAGTCCTGAGAGCGCGTCAGGGTAGTTCCCGTCACGAACGTGCGGGACTGCCCGGGACGAAAAAGGCAGACGTGTTGACTCTTTTCTGGTTACGTGGGCATGGATGCCCCAAGTTTTATTCTCACGGAGGATCCAAACGGATGGGACTCAGAATAAACACAAACATTAACGCCATCAGTGCCCTGAGGAATCTGGGCATAACGGATCGTGCTCAGTCAAAGTCCCTGGAAAGACTCAGTACCGGTTTAAGGATCAATCGTGCTAGCGACGACCCGGCGGGCCTGGTTATCAGCGAGCAGTTACGCGCTCAAACCGCCAGCCTTCAGCAGGCGCTGGAAAACAGCGAATTCGCATCCAATCTTGTCGGCACGGCTGACGCCGCGCTGAGCGAAGTGAGCGACCTGCTGATCGGCATACGCCAGTCGGCGGTGTTCGCCATGAATACCGGCGGCACCTCGGCGGAGCAGATTGCCGCCGAGCAGGATGCGGTTGACAGCGCAATATCATCTATCAACCGTATTGCCGCGACCACACGCTTTGGTTCAACGCAACTGCTCAACGGTGCCTCGCGAATCAGGACCTCCAGTGTCAATTCCAACATTTCGAATCTGAACGTGCAGAGCATTAACCTGGCCGGACAGTCTTCCAGGACGTTCGAGGTGGCCGTCAATTCCGCCGCGGAACGCGGCCGCGTCAACTTCCAGTTGAGCGGGGGCAGCGCCGCCGGCGACAACGTCGTCAAGGTTTCGGGCCTGTTGGGGACCGCCGAAATCCTCATAACCACCGGCACCGACACCCAGGACCTGGTTGACAGCATCAACGCCGTGCGCGGCGCGACCGGCGTCACCGCCGTGCTCGCATCCGGTACCGACGGCTCCCCGGCCGCGACCGACCTCGTTGCCATCATAAGCGAGGGCTTCGGTTCCACCGAATACGTCAACCTGGAAGTTGTTTCGGGTTCCGACGTGCTGGCCGCCGCCGAGACCGGCGCGCCTTCGGCGCTTGCCGCCGGTTCGTCCATATCTGACTACGGCGCGGACGTCAGCGTGGCCATGGCCGGCGCCAACATCGACACCAGCGGCAATCAGGTCGAAGTCAACTCGACGTTCTTCACCGGCAATTTTACCATTGCCGATAACGTCGGTTCGGGCTCGCTGTCTTTCACGGTGCTGGACACCGGTCTGACCTTCCAGTTGAACATCGAGCCGGTCGCCTCCGACAACACCACCATCGGTCTGCCGGACACATCGGCGGGCAACATCGGCGTTACGGCCTATAACCTCGGGTCGGGCGCCGACGCGATGTCGGTAGGCGGGTTCCTGTCGACTGTGATTTCCGGCGGGGCGAATGACCTGACCTCAGATCCTCAAAACGCGCTCCGCGTCATCGATGCGGCGATTGATGACATCAACGCGTTGAGAGGCTACATCGGTGCGTTCGAAGCCAATACCGTAGAGTCTAATATGAATTCTCTGGGCATCGCCCTGGAGAATCTGATCGCCTCGGAATCCGAGATACGCGATCTCGACTTCGCGGCGGAGGTAGCAGAATTCACCAGGACCCAGATTCTGTTCTCGGCTGGAACCTCAGTTTTGGCAACTGCCAATTTGATTCCACAAAACGTCCTGAGGCTCCTAGCCTAAGAAGAAGTGCTGCTATAGAGCCGGTCTTTCCCGACGCGACGGGGGCCGGCTCTTCTTCTTTATATGAAACTGTCAAAGCAACCCACCATGTCTCCCCCGTTTCTCATCCAACAACTCATGCCTGCTTCGCTTCGTCAGCGCCCCGAACCGGGGTGGTCTCCCTTTCAAATTCCCCTTCGATATTATTACCAAAATCCGGGGTCAGGCTCCAGATGTTTTTTGTCCCGTTGCGGCGCGAGGTAAAATATATGACACCGTCCGGCGCACACGCCGGCGAGTACTCGGGAGCGGTGCCCTCGCTTATCTTCGCCAGGCCCCTGCCGTCCGCTCCCACCATCCACAGGTTGCCCGCGACTCCTTCGTCGGCACGCTCCGCCGAAACCGATGAGAACACTATCCGCCCCCCGTCCCGCGTCCAGCAGGGCGTAACGGCGCCGAACGACGTGCTGCCGACTATCTCCACCAGATGCTTGCCGTTCGAAGAGACAGTCCACAATCCATAAAGCCGGGGCGACCGTCCCCGCGGCCTCTGAAAGACTATCGTCTCGCTTCCCTTGACCGGCCGCCATTGCGGGAAAAGCCCCTCGGTGTTCAGCGACGACACATCCCACCCCGTCCGGCTCAAGGTTATCATCATCAGTTCCCATCTCTCCGCCTTCGCATTATAAGATGAATATACTATTCTAGCCCCGTCAGGCGACCAGGAAGGATTTATGTCGTCGGTCACGCTGTCCGTCAGTTGTACCGCTTTCGCGCCCGGCGTCAGCGGCATGATAAATACGTCCCAGTTGCCGTTTCTGTTCGACACAAATACCAAAAACCTTCCGTCCGGGGAGACGCCGGGCTGCCGGTCGTCCGACGGATGGGACGTTTTCTGAACCGCCGGTATTCCGCCGACCTCCTTGCAGTAAATGTCGAAAGTCTCGCTGTTGTGGCTGGAAGCGTAGAAAAGCGTCTTCCCGTCTCGACTCAGAGCGGGATCAACGGTCTCACCCACCTCGTAGAACGTATGCTGGACGGCGTTGGGCGAGTAGTGCAGGTCCGCGCCCCTCGGTGCCTCGTGCGTCTCCGTTGCACTTTCCGGGGCAAGCGCCGGCTCCGCTGCGCAGCCCGCAAGAACCGTCGTCAGGGCAAGAATTATGTATTTTCCGACTTCCATGTCACTCGCTGCGTGTCTGTGGTAATTCCTTCAGGATGCACAGCAGACGGGGTGCCGCAGGCCTTCCGGCGGGCCGCCAAAAAGCGCCGTCGGCCTGAATCGCGCATGGCGTAAGGGATACACGCCGACGGGCCCTTTCGGCGCGACCTCGCCGCCCCGCCGCAGTCGTGGTGATTTCCGCCGCGAAAAGGCGGATTCCGCCGCCCCACGGCGAGGGGGCCAGACGCTGAGGAGGAGGCCCGACTTGTCGGGACGACGGGAAAGGGTCTGACTCCCCGAGCCTCGCCCTCCCCGAAAATCGATGAAAAACCTGATTCTTACGTACTCCCCCCCCTCCACGTTTTGTTGACATAAGGAACCTTTGCCTATATACTCCTGTCTCCGCCTTTATCCAGGAAGAGGTAATCGCCATGCCGGAAGAGAACATCAGCAAAATGACGATATCCATCGACGGGCGCACCGACCTCGCTTCCGCCGAGACCGGCTATTCGCTGCGCGAAATCCTGACCCGGATTTCCGATTTCCTCAGGGAGAACGAAAGGGCCGTCATCGCCGCCAGGGCGGACGGCCGACCCGTGTCGCATTCCGAAAACGCCGACCTGCTGGACAAGAAAGTGGACGAGTTCTCGCTCCTGGAAGTGGACACGATTGACATCCGCACCCAGGCCGCCTCTGCGCTCCAGGAGGTAAGAGCCCACCTGCCGCGCCTGAACAAGGCCCTGATAGACGTTACCAGGGACATTCAGAGCGGAGAGGTGCTGAAGGGATACAAATCCCTTGCCGCATGTGCCGACGTGCTCAACCTCATCGTTCACGTTATTGATGAAGTCCGCGCCCTTCTCGGCATAGACCTCACGACGATTGAGGTGGACGGCGCCACCGTCTCGGAGCGACTGCAACAGGTGCGTGCCGTCCTCGCCGAGGCAAAGGCCGCCCTCGACACCAACGACATCGTCATGGTCGCCGACCTCATGGAATACGAACTCGCCCCCCGCATCAGCGGCTGGGACGCCATCCTCGACAAACTCCTGAAAACTGTCGCCGACTGAGGCCGGAGGCCGCCGGCCGACGCCCCCTGCGTGCAAATCCTCAACTAATCCGCAAATCCGCTGGACGGGGAGTCAGACCCTTCCCGTCGGCCCCGATAAATCGGGGCCTCCTCCTCAGCGTCTGACCCCCTCCGCCCGAGCGCGAATTTGCTTGCAATGGGGGCGGACGCGCCTATAATAGCCCCTTTGATTTTCCGCTGATTGCGAATTACTATTCCTGGTTGCACCTGGAGCAAATCATGGATACGTTGATATTTCTGATGCAGGGTGGTTTTGACTGGACGATAATAATACTTATCGGTGGTATCTTCGTGGTGTTCTATTTCCTTATGATGCGTCCGCAAAAGAAGGAGCGCGAACGCCTCAAAATGATGCTGGAGAACCTTCGCAAGAACGACGAGGTGGTCACCGCGGGCGGTATTCACGGCAAGGTCGCATCCATCAAGGATGATATCATAGTCCTGAGGGTGGACGACAATTCCGACGCGAAGTTGCGCGTGTCGCGCACCTCGATTGTAGGCGTGACCATGCGCGACGGCGAAGATGTGGATGAAAAAGAAAACTAGTACACCGTCAACCTTAACACTATTGGTTGAATACCGTGTGAGGGCTTTAGTGAGGGGGTCAGACGCCGGGCCTTGCCCGGTCTTTTTCCTTTCGCACCTGGTATCCTCGGATACCGCCTGCGAAGTTAT